>NZ_JBVAYN010000020.1:0-45244 GCF_055420065.1 Massilimicrobiota sp. mt181 | reverse complement strand
TTAGAGTTTTCTTTTTAATAATATTTATTCATGGGGTTGACCAGACACTTCAGCAGATTGAGTTCCAAAATCAACAGTTAATACAGTTACATATTCATGTGTTAATGATACCTTTAAATTAAACGAACCTTTAAAGTGAGCCACTGTATCATCATCAGTCAACCAACTTTTTGTGCTCATACTATTTGTAGTACCAGACCATGCTTGTCCAAAATTAATTCTTTCAATGAGAATAGCACCATCAGTTATGCTTGTTATTCTACCAGTAGCTCTGTCCCAAACATATGTTCCTTTTAAATACCATGATATTTCACCATTAGCTTGATTCTTATGAAGTTCTTTATAAACATGTTTTGAAACTGAATTAGTAACAAATGGAGATCTTGATAAAGAGTTTTGTTTAATTTCTTCTACATAAATTTCATCAATATAATTATTATAATATTCCTTAATTTTTACAAAATTGTTATTTTCAAAATATTGATTATTTGCTTCGAAGAAATCTTGAGTAATATCCTCTTTATTTTTATTTAAAACCGTTACTTTATCAGGATTCAAAAAAACTTCAGTAAAATAATCTTTAAACAATTCAGATACTCGAATCTCGTTTGCAGCAGACACATTAATCCAACTCGAACAAATAAAAGAAATTGTTAAAATAAATGTTAAAATTACATTCTTGATTTTCATAAATATCCTCCTCATACTATATTTCTTAATCTAATTATAATATTGCCTCTTATTATCTATATACTGGAAGTTGAAATACAACTGTATCATTTGTATATTTTGTATGGAAACTCAAAAAAATTTCCTTTGTATTTTCATGAATAGAATACGCTATTTGAGCTGAATATATTTGATTTTTCTTTATGAGTTTAGGTTTGTTATGAATTAATAAACAATCAATATACTCAAGTTGTTGATTTAAATCATCAATTACCTCAAAATTATTTTGATCAATTATGAAATTATCCTCAATATTATTGTTTTTATAAGTAAAATCTATGATAACAATTTCTTGATTAGAGTAATTCTGTACTTTTGATATATTATTGATAGTAAAAGTATAAAGATTTTTATCATTCACTTGAACTCCATACTCTGTTCCAATCGAAAGAGGATTATTATTACTTCTATCATTTTTTCTCATAAGACCAACAAATATAATGACTACAATAAATCCTATCAATATAGCTAGTATCATTTTCTTTGTTTTCACACTTTTAACTCCTCCCTCAAAATATTCTCATATCTTTTCAACAGGAAAAGAATAGATGATTTTAATCTATAAATTTATATTTTAGTAATTCAAAAATAAAATTCTTTTACAGAAGAAATTGCTATTTTAAAGTATTTCTCACCTCTTGTTTATATTCTTCTATGGTTTGATGAGTATCAGACATTTCTTCCTTAACAATCTCATATGCTCCTAAATTTCCACCACAAACCATTTTTACCTGAGAAGCAATAGGTCCTTCATAATCATAGAGATAGAGTATATATTGATGATTTTTTTCAAGAGGTGTAAACATTTCTTGCTCTCTTAAAATGGTTATATTGTCTTTTAATTCAGATTGAGAGTGCAATATATCAGTGATATGAAATGTTATTTTAACAAATGGTATGCCTCCATATTCAAAAGAAGGGCTTATATTAGTCACTGTCCCTTCAAGGATATAAGGTGCTTTAATAAGATCGTCTTCATCTAAATAATCTCCTACTATTTTTGCAGTAGAGTTATCTGGGATATGCTTAACAATAGTGACTTGATTGTTATAAGAATAAAATATAAATGTCATAAAGGCAAACACAATAGCCACAAAACAAACAATTAAAATTTTCCATTTTTTGAGTACTAGTTTCATACAAATCCCTCCTACCATATTTTATGATAACCAGCAATATCCCCAGCATATAAACTGGCTGAACCTTTTAATCCTGTTGAACGCATCAACTCACTTTGACAACTTACATGTCCCAATCCTAAAGTATGCCCTAATTCATGTGCAACTACTTCTGACCTCTGTGTATCATTTTTAACTGCAGAATCATTTAAAAATATTGTATATTTTGTAGTATCTCCAGCCCATGAGGCAGTACCATAAGCTTTACTCTCTATCTTATAAGTGGAATCCCCTAAACTAATGCTTGTCCCTTCAGCGTTCCATTGTTTCATACCATTTTTAATTGAAGTAGTCCAATTTGTACTTCCTTTTTTTGTATATTGAAGCTTAAAACTTTTCTTTCCATATTTTACAGAAGAACTTATTACGTAATGTGTTGCATGTATTTGATCTTCTGATATTCTAGGCGTTAAGGCATTAACGATATGATTTGATGAAATTAAAGTTAAAAATGTAATTATAAATGTAAATATAAATATTTTACTATATTTTATTATACTTGATAACATATATCATACCTCCTTTTAAATACACTCTAAATTTTATGGTTATTGATAAAACACAAAACAATAAGTATAATATTAGTATTTACGCTATGTTATATATTTTACTCATTTACTTTTATAACTATACACTTATGCATTGGAATCACCTTCTTCTATGTTTTCTAACTTTTTGAAAAATAATTAATATGTTCATGATTAATAAGTTTAAGATATAAAATTTAATTTTGAACATTGATAAATTGAGCTATTTTTGACAAATCCTATTCTTTTTCCCTTAAAGAACACTTAAACTATTAAACATTATTTTGAATTATTTTATTAACATAGTATATTAAATCATGTTAAATTGCTAAATATATTTTTTTGTAGACCACTTGGTGCACTTGACATATATTAATGAGAATTCACATTTGATTTGTATTAAAATAACCTAGTTATTTTAGTCAAATCTTTATTTAAATGCAAAAATATTTTATCAAATGGCTCAGATAATCTATAATACATTTTTTATTTTCAAAAATATAACTTTTAACTATTTAAAATGTATCATACATATAAAATAATTAATAGATTTATTGTATAAGTGGTATTATTTTTGTATATTCTGTTTAACTACATAACAATTCTGAATGTCACTATTAATTCATATAACTATCCTAACCGAAGTTAATAGTTCCATTATACACGATAAATATTACATCACAATATTCAACAAACAAAAGCTCTACAAAAAAATCACTATTTGTTATTTGTAACTAAATCTAATTTAAACCGATATAATGAACCATTTTGGACTCTATATTGACAATATTCATTATATGCATAATAAAACATTAACTCTTAATTGTTAATGTTCATATTATATAATTCTTCTTAAATATATTTTAAAATCATTAAAGGAGTATGCTTATTGAGAATATTTTGTGCTTTTTCACGAAAAATTTGATAAGTAATACTTTTTTGCAATACATAGTAATATTTTTATCAATGAAATAATTGGTATCATAAAATACTATAAAAATTGAACAAAATTTTTAATAGATAATAAAGATTCAAGATAGAATCTTTTTTTATCCTATGCACAAAAATAATGACTAGTCATTTTCTCTGGCTTTTTTAATTAATTTATTCAAAAAACAAACTGTTAATAATGAGCATTATTGAAATTATGAAACCATAAATAAAAGTTTACCATTTATAATAATAATTATAGATAATCAATTAATAAATTATTTGATAACAAAAAAACGGATTTCGTTATTTTTTTAAAGTATACATTTGTTTCATAATCTTTGTGATAAAAAATTAATCAATAAAAGTTTTATATCATAAAAAGTAATTATAATAAGATAATACCATATCCAATTATAATTTTATTATTTATCCTGTACTTCTTTTCTCTACATTCATCGTTACTGTTACCTTCTATTGTATAAATAAATTGACTATCTACTGATTCTACAATACCTACATGATCAGGATCATTGTTATTATTCCAGTCGAAAAATATCAAGTCTCCACTCGTGGGCTTATAATTCTTATCAGCCCATTTTTTGTTATCCTTAAACCATTGTATTCCATCTTCAACTCTAGAAAATTTCGGTATACTAATATTCAAATCACCACTTTCGTTTGCACACCAACTTACAAAAATAGCACACCATTCTACATGGGAATCAAAGCCATACCATTCCCAGTATTTTTTTCCACCAACATTGCCTATCTGTGATTTTGCTACTGCAACAATATCCCCATTTGCTATGTGATAATATCTCAAAACGTGTTCTACATAGTCAGGATCACCATAGACATCTACCTTCAGCTTTGCTTTCATTTCATCTGAAAACAGTTTTGCATTAGCTCTGGTATAACCTTCAAAATGTTCTAAAGCCTAATCAATATAACCATTTCCATAGTTATATCCTTGTAAAGCTAACGATATATTTTTCATATCTGATATACTTTTTACATTTGCTGCTTTTAAGCAATCTGATAAATAAAGAATACCACAGTCAATCGAATATTCAACATCTTGAATTCCATCTGGTTGTTTAGAATATTTTTCATTATATGGGCACTCTGAAGATTGCATCGGGTCTAATCCCTTGCCACCACTTTCCTGCATCATTATTGCTTGAATAAGGGGAACATATTCAGAAACTTCATATTTTTCTGCATACCTTTCTATGATTTCTGTATATCCAAGAACTTCAGCCGAAACATACATTGTTCCATTTTCTACACTCGAATCATCTGATAATGCTGAAAAGACACCAATAAAAAGAACTATGACTATCAACAATATCAATCCCGTACCTAAAGATATGATGTTACTGACTCCTGTCACAGTTTTCTTGATTGCACCAACTGTACCTTTAAAAAATTTAATTGAGTGATGAGATGACTTCTCTATCGTAGAAAAAGAATCTTTACTCATTTTTATCTTATTTTTTTGTTTGGCTATAAAAAAAGATTTCATTTGTTGATTATAATGATTTAATACATTCTCATTTGAAATCATAGTATTGTCATTCTTTATTTTTATAACTTTTTGATCTGTTGATTTTTCCATTTTTTTATTCACAAATAAATCTTTAGAATTATTATTTGTCTTTGCTTTTTTGAATTCATTGTTTTGTTCTTCATTCTGTTTTCTATTCTTTCTCTTCATGAATAACTTCTTATTATAACGAAAGCTCTGATATGCTGTTTTCTTTTCTCTATCCACTACCTTATTGACTGCATAATTATTATCCTGCACTTCAGCATTATTTTCTTCTTTTTTATGCCTTT
Organism: Massilimicrobiota sp. mt181; assembly: GCF_055420065.1. Classification (NCBI taxonomy): domain Bacteria; kingdom Bacillati; phylum Bacillota; class Erysipelotrichia; order Erysipelotrichales; family Erysipelotrichaceae; genus Massiliimicrobium; species Massilimicrobiota sp. mt181. The sequence continues at coordinate 40,038 of NZ_JBVAYN010000020.1, read as the reverse complement.
TAAATTCAATACAATTTTTCTTGATGAAATGCTTAAGATTGTCATTCTTCTTATTCGTTTTAATGGTATGATTCTTTTCTTTTGTCTTTATGTTTTTCATTTTTAGCTTCCTTTAAGTTAATGTTTAATTGTATCATTTCTAACACTCCCTCTCAATGATATGAAATTCAACATTCGTACATTTGTATGAAAAAGGCATTATGTTTATGATGTTACTGAGGTGATTGACAAATGGATGAATATTTAAAACAAATTTTTGATCTGTATCTAAACGATGAAATATATTCAAATCAAATTACACACGATAAGCAGTACATAGCTTTACTCGAAGAAATACATAACCTGCAGAAAAAAATAATAAAAAGTTTAAAATGTAATTCAAAAGATTCAAATATGGATTTATTAGTACAGAACCTATTCAATGCACATATGGAACTTTCCAATCTATACCGATACTATGATTTCGTAGAAGGATTTGCTCTTGGTACCCTAAATGGCATAAATTGCACAAAGCATGACGATAAAACTGTCTATAAAATAAATAAAATAATAAAAGATTTAATATTAAAAAACAAAAATATAGATTAAAAAAGAGATTTTCAATTCCCTTAATCAGCCTTTTTTCATTTTTAAAGTATTTAGATACTTTATCCTGCAATAATTAAGAATCATTCATTTGTTCTAGAGATATTATCTATTTTCTAGCAAGTTTTCTTAATTCTTTCTTTTTGAGAAATTCCTTTTTCTATTCAAATAGCACGATAACTTTCCATCTTTGCTAAAGCTAATAACTCATCAATAGAAACAAAATATCAAATATTACCCTGTTAATTTGAGATTTTCAATTCTCCATTGTTTTACTATTTTACATACTTACAATTCAATTGTTCATTTTTTAAATCTTTTCACAAAAATATCTTGATTGCATCTGTATGAATTCTATAATTGATTTTAGATATTTCTCTATGCACATTCCAAGAGAACGAGAACTTAAAATTTTCAGTTAATCTGAAATAATAATCATCTTAAATTCTGCAGAAATCCTCGATGCAAACTCAAAAGCCATACCACTTCTTCCATATCTTTCTGGTTTTCAAATCAGAATTATTAAGAGTTTCCCATAAATCTAAAAATTTCATTGTATATCTACTGTTTATCCCATTTCTAATAACTTCATTTAGTTCATCATTTTTATATTTAGCAGTATCTCTTAAACTTATAAATTCATATGTAAACACTTATTACGCCTTGTGCTTCAATAATTTCATTTGTTTTGACCATAATTTATCTTTCACATATATTTTGAAATCAATAAAGAGAAATAAATTATTTAATATATTCTTATCATATATAAAAATTCATTCGTCATTTTCGACAAATATCAATTTCAATAATAATCATTAATAAGTGATCTATTGATTTATGATGATTTCTCGATAATTGATTCTTATTTTTGTATCTCATCTCAATTATTCTCACAAAATAATATATTTAAAGAGACTACCTAAAACGCTAATAGATTTCGTGAGTTGCTTACATATTGTATACAAATCTTAAAAATTATTTTTTATAAAAATCCTCTAAGATTTATTAGAACCTAAATAGATTTATAAACTGATTCAGAAAATACGCAAACTGTCTCAATCAAAGAGATCTATAAATTATTCTTGCTTTATTACGAGATCATTAACAACCATAAAAAATGTTTCTAACTACAATAGATAGAAATTTTATTTTACAATCTTCGCATCTTAGCTAACTATCATGTTTTTAAGACGTTTACATCATTATCATGACACATGCCAAATAGATTTATCATCTTTTACAATAACAGATTATGATAACTGTAATTTCGTAGTTATGCACTTGTATTGAATGCACAATTTATAACTAACTCAAATTTTGACAAATCATTTATGAAATATATACTCCAATTCCATAATCAATATACAAATATTTTTGTTACTCGTAATACAGATTACTCTTTCTGATCACCAACATAATCATCTGTAATATAAAAAATGAACATCATTTTTATGACATTCATTTTTATCATCTATTCATTTTGGGAAGGATAAAAAGAATAGATTCAACAAAATATGATAATATAACAGAGCAAATATTAGATTTGTCTAGCTGCTATAAATCCTTCATGAATAGCATCGTAAATTTGACGAACTTTCTTGCTATCCCCTATATTATAAACTTCCATTTCTGTATTTTCTTCTAATTGATTTGCAAGATCATACTGAGGAGTAAATCCTGCTGCAATAACAACATTATCAGCATCAACAGTATTTTCGTTACCCCATCTGTCAATTAAAACTACCCCATTATCTTCTACAGCAACCAAACGTTTACCAGTCATAATTTTTATATTTGATTGAGCAATGGCAATATTATAAGCTTGACAAGATGAACCAGAATTAGCTAAGAAAGTATCTGCCATTTCTACAATGGTTACATTTTTTCCATCATTATCTAATTCTAGTGCTGTTTCAGCTCCTGTAATACCTCCACCAATAATAACGACATTTTTTCCATCAACAACTCGAGAACCATTTAAATAGTCATTTGCATAAACAACTGATGACTTATCACTACCTGGAACATCTAAAATTCTTGTTTTACCTCCTATGGCAATAATAACAGCATCATAGCCACCTTGAACAAGCATATCATAATTTGCTTCTTTTTTAACTAAAGTAATATTAGAATCATGAGTAATATGGTCTTCATAATAATTAATCAAACGTTTGATATTTGCCTTATTGTCTGGTTTACTTGCTTCTATCATAGCGCCACCAAAACTTCTCTTTTCAAAAATAGTGACTTTATGTCCTCGTAAAGATGCCGTCAACGCTGCCTCACATCCTGCTGGACCAGCACCTACAATTGCTACATTTTTCTTAACTTCAGCTTCAACAATAGGTTTGCATTCAAATCTGTATAAAGTTGGATTCACTGTACAATGGATTGGTGTATGACCTAACATTCCTTTATCAATACAACCGATCATACAATTGATACATGGTTTAATATCTCTTGCTTTCCCTTCTTTCGCTTTTTTAGCCCATGCTGGGTCAGCCAATTGAGAACGTCCTAAAGCCACAAAATCACCATTTCCTTCAGCCAGCATTTTTTCTGCCTCTTCAGGAGAGAAAATATTGTGTCCAATAAATACAGGAATATGAACAGCCTCTTTAATCATTCTTGTATGTTCAGCATTAAAAGCATTTGGCAATAAGAATTGTCGAGATGCAGTTGCATGTGTCCCACCCATCATATTTAAATGAGATACACCTTCTTTTTCTAATGCTTTCGCAACTTCAATTGTTTCCTCTATACGAATTCCTTCTGGTTCCCAATCTTCAGTACTTAATTTAACACCAATAGGAAAATCAGCTCCACATTTCTGTTTCATATTTCTGACAATCTCTATCAATAATCTCATACGATTATGCAGTGAACCACCATACATATCAGTACGTTTGTTATCATGAGGTGATAAGAAATTTGTAGGAATACATCCAGCAGCCCCATGAATTTCAAGGACTTCAAACCCAGCTTTTTTTGCTCTTAAAGCAGCATCTCCAAATTTCTCTACTAAATCATGAATTTCTTCAATAGTTAAAGCTCTAGGCATTTTAAATCCCATTTCATACCATGGTTCAAAAGTAATTGGTGATGCTCCAATAACATCAGCACTTCCTACAAATGCTGCATCTCTACCAGGATGTGCCAATTGTAGACCAGGAATTGCTCCATGTTCTTTGACTGTTTCTGCCAACAAAGTTAATCCAGCAATAAATTCATCTTTGTCCGCTCTTAAACCACAAGATGTCATAGGAACAGGTACAGCATTATCCATAAAAATAAGTCCAGCACCACCATCAGCAGCTTGTGCATAAGCTTTAATTTGTCTATCAGTGACTGTACCATCTGGATTACCTAAGTACGTTCCCATAGAATTACGTACAATTCTATTTTTGATAACAACGTTTCCAATTTTTCCTTTTTCAAATAGATGAGGGTAATATTTGTTTTTCATACTTTATCTCCTTATATCTTTATTATTTCTATAAATAATGATATAATTATGATAAATAATTAACAAGCGATAAATCACTTAAAAAAGTTGCATATGCAACTTTTTCACAATGAATGTTGCATTAGAGAGGAAAAAATGAGTAAAGATTTAAGAAACATCAAAACAAAAGAAAATATTGAATCACATTTTATCAATTTATTAGAACGCTATAAATTCCAAGACATTACCATTAAACTATTAATTAATGAATGTCAAATCAATCGTTCTACTTTTTATAGAAATTATGAAGACAAATACGATTTAATTTATAAAATAGTTGAAGAACTCATCAAGCAATTTAAAAAAAATATTCATTGCCAATTTATTACTCTTCATTTAAAAAAAGAGAATGATTTTAAACCATATTTTAGTTCATTATTAGATTATTTTAATAAACATAAAGATATTTTTATAGTGTTATACAATAATGATTTACCCATAAATATTTTTGATGAAATGCTGACAATCTATAGTCATTATTTATTAAACGAACTTATTTATCATTATCACATTAGTGATTCTCAAATCAAAATTGCTAATTATTTTTCAAAAATTATTGCTTCAAATATCTTAGTTGCTATAAAATGGTGGCATTTAGAAAGCCCACAAACATCAAAAGAAGAAATATTACAAATCATCACTATTACTATCACAGAAGGTATTTTAGCAAGCTTACAGTCCCAATTTTTATAAATAATTTGAAAATAAAATAATTTTCTCATAACAATACTAGAACACGAAATCATTGCTTTATGACAATTCATTTCTTGTTCTTTTTTTAATCATAAACATATGATTACCAATAATTTCATCATAAATGAGCTAAAAAATATACAAATAAACATTTATATTCAAGATAAAAAAATGAATCCGCATCTTAATTATCAAACTTTTATATCTAGTGAATATTCTTAAGCTTCATTCGTCTTGCTTTTATCTTTCCAAGAACACCCGACAAGTACATTGCAATCACAATTAACATACCAAAGTCCAAACCCAGCCCTGCACTTGCTATATATTCGTATAAACTGTCTGGTGTATTCAAACCTAATGTTTCAATTACTAAAAACGCTATCATTCCTAACAAAGCAGCAATCGTTAACCAAAATAATTTTATTTTTATTTTTTGATTTATTGTTTCCGCATAATCCGATAACTTTAATACTGTTTCTTTGACTTCTTCATTCATTTTCTCGCTCTTCCCTTCTCCATCAATAATTTCAGGGATACTCACATTATAGAACTCAGCCAGATTAACCAAAATGCTTATGTCCGGCATATTTATACCAGTTTCCCATCGTGATACTGTTCTTCCAGAAACATTGAGTTGTTCTGCAAGCTGTTCTTGCGTTAAATTTTTTTCTTTTCGAAGTTTTTTAAGAAAAGCTCCGATTTTCACTTGATCCATATGAGTTACCTCCCTCATTAACAAAATACCATTAACATCATTTTTTGAACACGACACAAAGCGAGAAAAAGTCATTTTCTTTCAATTAGACAAGATTGTCAGTTCTGGTAATATCAAGTTTATACTTCTAAATAAGAATAAAGTAAATCATCAATCTTTACTTATCTTAAAATATATTCTGTGATTTATTTTCACACTTCTGCTATCAAATAGATTATTTTATAGTCCTATACCGAAAGTTATTGGATAATGATCAGAAAATGTAATATCTTCATGCACCTTCATACAAGAACACTTTGATACAAGTTCTCTTCTAACAAAAACATGATCAATACAACTTTTTCTTAAAAGTTCACCTGTTGAAGAAAGGATAACTTTTGTTGGCATATTGCAGATACATACATGACTTTCTAATATATTCCTAAAAATTTTCCAATATGGATATTGATCATAATCACCCGCATTAAAGTCTCCTACAATAATATCTGCATGATTACTAATACTTTTTATATAGGAAAGATTTTCCTGTCCATTTTTTGCATGCAAACCTAATAAACTGTATTTGTCATGAAGTTTAATAGCAACTTCTCTATTTGATGCTATAGCATGAGGATAAACCACATCATCACAATAGTCCCATGTCTTTAATTTTGTGATAATAACAGTCATCATGATAATATATCCATTATTAAAATTGTCATTCTTTATTATGGAATATTCAGTCTCTGGAAAAGCTTCTAAAATTCTCATATATATTGCATGTAAATTCCATTTATTTTCATAATCTTTATATGGTATTTGTTGTAATACAGCAATTGAATTGTTCTGATCTAGAAAACCTTTAATATATTGTAAGATTTCTTCTAAAAATTGATCATCTTCCGTTAATCCTGTATTCCAATTAAGTATATGATACATTTGCTTATCTCCTTTAAACCACTCGAATCAATTCTTAATTTATGCCTTTCTATTTTCTTCTTTATTTAAATATAACATAGCAAACAACAACATCAAACCAAGAAGAATCCAGGGTAATGCGCCATTTATAAAATCAATAACTGGATTATCTTCGAAAATATTTCCAAGAATAATCACAATAACACCCAATACAATAGATATCCAAGCAAACTTTATGATTTTTTTCTCTGCTTTCACTGCCATAGCATCTTTTTCTATTTTTTCCATTAATACTTTATCTCCTTTCAGTAATTCATCAAGACTCACATCATATAAATCACTCATTCGAATAATACTCACAATATCTGGTAAAGATTTTCCATTTTCCCAATTAGAAATAGTCTGTCTGGAAACCATAAGATTTTCTGCTGACTGCTCTTGTGTATATTCTTTTTGTATGCGAGCACTTTTTATTTGATCGGCTATTCTCATTATCCCCACTCTCCTTCACTTACGAGTTTATCAAAATAATATAAATCTTTCTATCAAACATCTTTTACAAAAAGAAAAATTTATGTAAAAATTCTTTAACATCTTCTAAAAAACACATATTATTCAATAATCAAATCATATTCTCTTGGAGACTTAGCATTTATGGTACAAAAACGATATTGTTCTCTTTGTTGATAGGCATGATAACAGATACTATAACCATTTTTTGTTATTGTGGTGTTTTTATAAACTATCTTTTTAAGGTCATTAAAAAGTTGATTAGATAATTCATTTTCATAATGTATAGTTGAAATTTCGGTTGGAAAGAGAATAGAATTATTATACAATCCACCTAAATCAATAAAAATATTTTCTAAATTTTCTTCAGTTAATGTAGAATATTTTTCTGTTGAGAATAATTAGGAACATAATATACTGCAAAATTTTGTTGAAAAGTTAAAAATATGTTTTGTAAATCTTCTTTTGTTGCAAATATTTTCATACTTTTCTTCATTTGATTTACCTCATAAATTTCATTTTTAAAATCTTATAAATATTTGATATTCAACAATAATCCTGAATCAAATCTATTAAATAAATCATAAATAATCTAATGACCCTATTTTATTCTAAAAGAACATTATAAAATATATTGGTAGATAAATAATTTTACCTTTAACCTTTATTTGTCTTTCGTTAGATAAAACATATGCTTTTTGAATATGATAGCTTTCATTTTTCAATAAATTATTAAGAGCACTATGAACTGTATAATCTTTTCCTGATTGCACTTCAGTAGGAACAGCAGATAAGCTATCATAATCATCATATAAGAAATCTACTTCCCCTTTTGAACGATTGTCATAATAATATAACCTCGAACCATGAGCAATAAGCTCACTGGCAACAACATTTTCATAAACTGATCCTAAGTTTATACTTTTTTCATTATCCAATACTGCTCGTATATTAGGTCCATAGAGAATACTTGTAAATATACCAACATCATTGAAATAAAGCTTGAGCAGATTCTTTCCCATTGATTCTATTAACGGAAAAGATGGGTTAGATATTGCTTGTACAGCCAAAGCAATACCAGAACTTATTAAATATTCAAATTCATCAACATAGTCATTGGATGTTTTTCCTTTTTTATTCTCTATATCCTTTATAATCATACGTTTCTTTTTGTTCTCCATATTTGATGGAATCATGTCATATATACATCGTATTTTCAATTTGTTTTCTTGGCCATATTTAGAAGCATCTGTTGCATAATATTCATGAATTTCATTTTGAATTTGACGTACCTCTTGAATATTTTTATTTTCTATATATGAATTTACAGCATCAGGCAAACCACCAACTAACAAATATTTTTTAAATAAATCCATTATTTTCTGATGCACTGATTCATCTAATGATTCTAAATTTTTAAATTTATTTTGCATTGATTCAATAACAAATTGATTCATCCCATTAGCATATAAGAATTCCTCAAAATCCAAAGGATACATATGAATTCTTTTAATACTTCCCATAGGAATAGAGGTTGTTTGAGATAAAATAACTCCAAGTAATCCGCTGGCTATATATGTAAATCTATTATCTTGTGCCAGAAATTTTAATAATGTTAAAAAATGTGGATATGCTTGAATTTCATCAATAAATATAAGAGTCTCTTCTTTTTGACCCATTTTGTTTCCATCTGTCATACTTACTTGTAAATAAAAGTCTTCTACAGATTTTACATTTTCATATAATCTATCACTTATTGAGTCTTCAATCATATTAATTTCAATAAAATTTTTAAATAATTTTTTCCCTACATAACGAATAATATATGTTTTCCCGACTTGACGTGCTCCATCTACGAGTAATATCTTTGAATTCTCTGATAATAAATGTTCTTCAATAACTTGACTTATTTTTCTATATAACATATCTCTCCTCCATATTTTAAATAGAAATAAATTTCAAGATAATAAACTTTTCAATAAAATTATGTAGCTTATTTTATGACTTTTCAATATATTTATGTATAAAATGATAATTTTTCAATGTTTTATCATATTATTGTCGATGAGACATGATTTTTATCATTGATGAATGGTATATAACATTATCATATAACGTCTAATTGTAAATTAAAATATAATTTATAGTTTACAATTAGATGAGCATCTGTTATGATAGCTATAACATTAAAAACAGGTGGTATAAATTATGACAAAAGTAATCTCAAAAAACAAAACAAGTGATATTGTCTATATAGGTATATTCGCTGCGATGATATCAATTTGTTCATGGATAACTATTCCTGCAACTATTCCATTTACCTTACAAACCATGGGCATCTTTACTGCGATTGGTATTTTAGGCGGTCAAAGAGGAACTTTAGCTGTATTGACTTATATTCTTTTAGGAGCTGTTGGTATTCCTGTATTTTCAGGATTTTCCGGTGGTATTGGTATTATTTTTGGAACAACAGGTGGCTATATTATAGGCTTTTTATTTTCAGCAATACTTATGTGGGGAATAGAAGCAATATTTGGAAGAAATCAAATCGTTTTCATTCTTTCTATGATTGCTGGTCTTTTTGTATGTTATGCATTTGGAACAGCATGGTTTATGATTGTCTATACTCAACAATCTGGATTTATTGAGCTCTCTACAGTTCTAGGGTGGTGTGTGATCCCATTTCTTATATCTGATTTTATAAAAATGGCAGTTGCCCTTTTTTTAACAAAAAGACTCAAAAAAATATGCCAATAAAATTCAAGAAAATAAATAAAAAGAATATCATGCTTGTTGTTAACAATATAACACATATTCATAGACGATATTATATAAATGAAAAATGAGAAAGATAAATAAAAAATCTATCTTCCTCATTTTTTCACAACATCATTTAACATTGAATAATATAATAATCATGTTTAATAGAAGGCAGGACTTTCTCAAATAAATCTTTTGTCTTTATTTTCATACTTGTTGTATTGATACAAGGATGAAAACCAATATATTCCCCTTTGAGAATATCCTCATCTACAATGAGTTGTACATGACAATCCGTATCATTGATTAATCCCATGACACTTACTGAGCCAGGCGTTATATCAAGATATTCAAGCATTTTATCATCACTCGCAAAGCTTAACCTTGAACTATGAATCTGTTTTGATATATCTTTTGTTTTAAACTTTTTATGCCCTAATAACATCAATAAATAATATTGACTCTTATTAGAATTGACTAAAAATAAATTTTTGCATATTGCTGCATCTAATTCCTCTTCAATTTTGACACAGTCTTCCATTGTCATAGCACTTTCATGATCAATACGCATATACTCTATAGAAAGAGAATCTAATAAATCATAAACCTTGATTTCCTTTTTTAATCTATTCTCTATATCTATCGGTCTTCCTTTCATTAATACCATAAGATTATCACATCCTTTTCATTCACATAATAACATTATACTCCAATTCGTAATTTTTGAAATTTCTTTTTTTATTTCCTATAAAACATCTAAAAGCTTGACAGTCATAGTAAAAATTGAGATATTAAATTTAAAGAAAATAACATGAGTGAGGGAAAATACTATGAAGAAAAAATATTTATTGGGAGCACTGGTCATTATTGTACTGATATGTTCTATTTACTTTTTAAAAACAAATGATAATCAATATTATAATCCAGCCAATGAAGAGAAGTTTATAAATATTGAAAATATAGAACATCCAGAATTCAGTTATCTATTAGAAACATATTTAAAATTAGAAACCTCTGGCTTAATGGTATCCTTTGATCGAACAGAAAATACTGAAAACTATCAATCTTTAGGAAATGGTAACTATGAAATGTATGCAACAATGCAAGATGTCAGTCAGCCAGAAGAATTATATACACGTTCACCAAATATGATTTTTACAATTGAAAAGAATCTCTTAAAATTTGATGAGTTAGAAGAAGGTGTTTTATCGCGTGATTTTAATGAATTTGTGATACCTGAATTAACCATACCTACAAATATTCATCAAAGTGAAAGCTACCAAACTCTTCAAAAAATGGATTATGATGTTGATGTTTCAATCAGCTTTGCTGATTATGTTTCATTTGAGGATATCACAGCTTTTATGAAGAATTGTGATAATACACAGTTTGTCTGGCTGGCAATTGATAATGTTGATAGAGGAAATATGCATCCACTTGGATTAACACTGTTAAAAGAAACATATACAACACCTGTCACTGAAGAAGCCAATCAGGCATATCCAAACTTATCACTCGTTGATGAAGAGATTTATGATGCTCAAAAATTAAAGCAATCTTATATCTCAAAACTTAAACTTCTCAAAGATCATCCCAATTTTTTAGAACTGATGCCTGATGCAGTTATGCCTAATGATATTCAACCAGATATAATTGATGAATTATATAATGATGCGTTAAATAACAATTCATGTTATGGTATAAGACTTATAACAAATTCTAAGAATGTATTATCTCTTATTGATAAGTTTGATGTTAGTCAAATTTATATTCATGAAAATTAAAACCTATAACAAAAAAGACCTTTTGGTCTTTTTAAATTTGCAAAAGACATGCAATCATATAAGTGATAAAAAATGATGCTACCCCAACACCCACTACTAACAAAAATGTTTGATAATGTCTTTTCCCTATTTCCTGGTTTTTTGAATTTCATCCAATGTCTGTCCTTCTGTAAATGCTAAGATTTCTTTATAGGTATGAATATCATATTTTTTCTTTTGCTTTTCTAATTGAAGTGCATAATATATAGCTACTCCATAAATCAGTATCCAAACAAAGATACCTACAACCTGTAAATAAGCCCATAATGGAACAAGTGATAGAACAGATACAATCAATAAAACTCCATAAATTGCTCCATCTTTATTAAACTTATTGATTTCTTCTTTTTTAATTTGATATTTCATCATTTCTAAATCTCCTTTCACTAATTGATCAATAGAGACATTGAAAATCTGACTCAGTAAAACCAAACTATGAATATCTGGATAACTCTTATTTGTTTCCCAATTGGATATTGTCTGTCGTGATACATAAATTTTTTCAGCTAGCTGTTCCTGTGATAAATGGAATTGGTCACGATATTTTTTCATTTGATTTCCTATTTGCATTCAATTCCCTCCTTGACAACTTCATGATAATCAATTGAGACTTCAAAGTCTATCTAACATCTTTGACATCCTCTTATTTTACTGTGTCAAAACATTTTGACAAACATTATTACCCCTTAGAAAGATCATAATGAAATATTTTCCTAAAAATAAGAAAGCCACATTCCTTTAAAAATCTGAGAATGTAGCTTTGAAATTTATTCTTATGTTAATCAGCTTTGTGGAACTGTACCTTCCATGAAAGTCCAGCTTTCACCTGATAAACATCTTTAAAGCTTCCTTGATTTAGTCCTATTGAAATATAATCAGATGAAGAATTAAAGATAACAGGTTGACCAATATCTACAAATCCAAAAGATTGAGCATAAAGAACATTTTCATCAAAATAAACACCTTGTTCATTTTCTAAAACAATATGAATCATATCACCTTCATGATAACCAACACGATTAAAGTCTTCAGTTAAAACATTAAAGACAATACTTCCAAAAGGATCAGAAACATTAGAAACGATACCATGAATATCTTCATTTTTGACATCCGCTTTTAAATATTCATAATCCAATAAAACAATATCATCAACAGGATAACTTTCTCCTACTTCTTCAAATGTGATTTGTCCACTGGCAAGTTTTGCGGCTGTATATGCAAATAAATCTCGACCATGGAAAACAGATACACTTTCAGTTCCCTGATAACGATTCTTTGTTTCATCAATCTCTCTGATTTCTTCAATCCCTACATTATAATACATATGTGTTAATGTTCCATTATCTGGTGTAACAACATAATTCCCATCTTTTAATAAAGCCACACTGGCTTTTCGAGGTGTCCCTACACCTGGATCAACCACAGACACAAAAATTGTTCCTTGAGGCCAGAAGGGTTCTACATAATTCAATTGTTGACTTGCCTCTAAAACATTGAACTTTTCAATCGTATGCGTACTATCAATACATTCTAATGAAGCATCAACTTGTTTACAAACACCTTTCATTGTTGCAACAAAAGGCCAATCCAAACTGAAATCAGTTTGCCATACAATACATGGTTTCATTCTTTTCCTCCCTATTAAAATGGATACCATACTTCAGATACATTAAAAAATACTCTTCCAATGATATAAGCCACGACAAATATACCTAATAAAATATAAACCACTTTCACTTTTCTATCATTTGGTGTTTCTTCATGTTCTGAGTAATAACTACGTTTCTTTCCTTTACCAAATCCTCTTAAATCCATAGCATTAGAAATATTCCCAATACGATCAAAGGAAGTAATGACTAAAGGAATTAAAATTAATATATTCTGTTTAATTCTTTTGATTAATCCTGTTTTCTTAGGATCAAGTTCAACACCACGCGCCTGCATAGATACTTTAATATTCTGATAATCTCTTGCTATATCAGGGATATAACGAAAAGCCATCTCAACAATTGTACAAATTTTATAAGGCACTTTGCATGAATATAAACCGGCTGCAAATTCACTTGGTGTAATAGCTAAAATAAAATCTAAAGAAATTAGAAATGATGCAATCATTTTTAAAAATCTTGATAACAAAAACCAGACTTCTTCATATGTCACTATATAATGATCTGTGAATTGAAACCAGATTGTTTCATGACCAAAATAAAGCATACCTAAATGTGGATTGGCTAAGTAATACAAAATAATATTGATCAGATTCATAACCACCACAAAAATAATAATATAACGCACTGATTTTAATTTCGGTTTTAATGAGATAAGTCCTATAATACCTAAAATCAAAACAGGTACAATAAGTCTTAAATCAAAAGACATAATCAAATAGACAATCAATACAAAGAATAAACGAACTTTTGTTGTACCTGATAACTTATGCAAAAAAGTTTCACCAGGTATCAGATTAATAATAAAATTATTCATGACGGTTCATCCTTTCATGCTCAATAAAATGTTCAGTAAATTCATCACAAGGAAGACCAATACGTTTTGCTAAAGTGAATAAAGAGGTCTCTTTTAAATGAGCTCTTTGAATGATATCTTCATTACTTAATATTTTAAAGACACTATCATCACCAATACATGTACCTTCACTAAAGACAATTGCTCTATCTGTATATTCAATTGCTAAATGCATATCATGGGTAATGAATAAGATAGTAATACCATATTCTTTATTTAACTGATCTAAGAATGTCATAATTTCAGTATAAACACGATAGTCCTGTCCAGCAGTTGGTTCATCTAAAATCATCACATCAGGTTTCATCGCTAAAATAGAAGCAATGGTCACACGTTTCTTTTGTCCATAGCTTAATGCTGAAACAGGCCAGTTTCTCATAGAATAGAGATGACACATCTTCAATGCTTCTTCAACATTCTCATCAATTTCCTGCTTTGAATAACCATGAAGCGTTAATCCTAAAGCAACTTCATCTTTAATCATATCTTTAACAATCATCTGATTAGGATTTTGCATGACATATCCAATCATTTCACCTATTTCTTTGATTGAATATTGCATATAATCCTGACCTTTTAAAAGAATCTGCCCATGTGTTGGTCTTAAAATTCCACAAAGCAATTTAGCAATGGTACTTTTTCCTGCACCATTTTTTCCAATAATGGCGATTTTTTCTCCTTTATGAATATCAAAAGATACATGTTCCAGAACATTTTGATGTGCATTATAGCCAAAAGATAAATCTTTAACTTCAATAACAACTTCCTGTTGTTGTTGAGGTTGAGAAGGTAGCGTCTGTTGAAAATCTTCTATCAATTGCTGACGATATGGTTCAAGATCAATATCATAAACATTACTAATATGACCAGGTTGCAACTGACATCCAGCATTTTTTAATGCTGTAATATATAGTGGTTCTCGAATACCATTATCTTTTAACAAATGACTCAACAATAATTCATCAGGTGTCATATCAGCGATGATCTGTCCATCCTGCATTAAGATAACACGGTCTACATGTCGATATAAAACATCTTCTAAACGATGTTCAATAATAACGACTGTTTTCTTTTGTTCTCTATAAATACGATCAATCAAATCAATCGCATCATTCCCCATCATGGGATCCAAGGCAGCTAAAGGTTCATCAAATAACAATATCTTAACATCATCATGCATAATACCGGCTAAAGCCACACGCTGTTTTTGCCCGCCACTTAAATCATAGGGAACATGATTTAAAAATTCATGCATGTCTACCATTTTGGCTGACTCATATACACGTGGAATCATTTCTTCTCGCGGCATATTATCATTTTCCAGTGCATATGCAATATCTTCACCAACAGATAATCCAACGAATTGTGCATCCGAATCCTGTAAAACAGTTCCAACTTGACTACTTAACTGAAAAATGCTAGATTGAACAACCTCCAAACTAGCAATTTTACAAGATCCTTTTATCTCCCCATCATATGAAAATGGAATCAATCCATTGATACAATGGGCAAGTGTTGATTTCCCACAACCAGATGGTCCCAGCAGCAACACTTTTTCCCCTTCATAAATCGTCAGATTAATATTCTTTAAAGTTTCTTTAGTTTGTGATTTATAACGAAAACTAAAGTCTTTAAATTCAATGACAGGTTTTTTCATTATTCAGCTTTTAAATTTTGACCGCGAGAATTTCTACTAGCTAAAACTTTTAAAACAGGTATACCAATTACTAATAAAACAATAATATTTGAAATTGATCCTACAACTGATTGGTATAAAGTAATCGTTAATTCTCCACCATACCATAAATATGTAAATACTGGTGTCACAAGACCAAAACTGATTGCACATCCAACAATGCAAAGGATAGCATAAATCACCATATGTTTGATTTCAAAAATACCATCTTCAATATAAGCACCATATAATGGAAGAGCTCCAATAAATAATCCTAAAACAGCATTTCCAATTGACCAGTCAAACCAGAATCCAGATCCACTAATTAAATCAGCAATCACATTACCAACACCAGCAGCAACAGCAGCTGGTACAGGTCCAAATAATCCACCAACAATGACTGGAACAATCATCGCCGTTGTTAAACTTGTATTTGTGAAAATTCTAATAGAACCAAAGTTCATTAATACACCAAATAAAGCTGCCCCTATCGCAACTCCTACAATTGTTTTGGTATTCCAAACACCAATAAATTTCTGTAATGTTGTCTTTTTATTCATAAGACACACCCCTCTCTTATTTTTTCCTATTAAGACATAACAAATGTTAAATCTTTATCTTTTCTTTGTCAACAAATTTATACATTATTCCCTAGATTATTACTCATAGATAATCTTTGGTGCACGACGAATGCTTATTTCCCAATGGATACCTGTTCCAATATTATAAGCTTTCGCAAAACTTCCCTGATTAATCGCTACTGCCATACGATCTAAGCTATTGGCATATAATAATGTTTCTCCAGTAGACACATCAGCAAAGCTTCTTGCATAGACAAGAATATTCTTATAAACAATACGATGCGCATGTTCAATACAGATTTCTACACGATCTCCAAAAGATACATTAAGCTGCTTAAACATTTCACGAGGAATATTTGTCCATAAACTACCAAAGCGCACATCCAATACATCAATTGTTCCCCTTACAATATCATGATCAAATGTTGGTGCAATAGTTGTTAATTCAACAATAGATTCTACATCTATCTCTGGTCCAATCTCTTCAAATGAAATGATTCCTGAAGCCAATCTTGCAGAAGTGTAAGCATAAATATCACGTCCATGGAAAGTATAACTTTCGCCAGAGTTTGGCAACCTGTTCTTTGTTTCATCAATTTCTCTCGCTTCCTCAATACCGACAATCATCTTAAGATGTGTTAAAGTTCCATTATCCGGTGTAATGACATATTGACCATCTTTTATTTTCACAGCAACACTTCTTCTAGAAGAACCAACTCCTGGATCCACAACAGAAACAAAAACACTTCCTGCTTTCCAATAACTGACTGTTTGAATCAAGCGATAAGAAGCTTCCCAAACATCATATGGTTGAATATCATGCGTCAAATCAAAGATTTTCAAATTTTCATCAACACTAAATGCAACTCCATACATTGCACTGACAGCCCCATCTGCCAAACCAAAGTCTGTTTGTAGTATTAATGGTTTCGACATTTTTCTCCCTCCTTTTCATCTCACGCCCTCTATTATACAAAAAATTTTTATTATTGAAAATATTTTTTATAAGTAGATAGATTTTCTCCACGAAAAAAGCCTTCCAAACTGAATTATTTCAGCTCAAAAGGCATTTTGACGCTTATAAATCACAGATTCCTTGATTCTCTCCATAAATAGAATACCAATCACTATTAAAATCATCGACTGCTTTTTCTATATTTGGATTCTTAAAGACTTGCTTTAAGACTGCTACTGGTGCTGTGATAGATTGTGCTCCATTATTGAAGGCATCTCTAACCTGCTGTACACCTTTAAATGAGGCTGCAAGAATCTTGCATTCATATCCATCCATGATGATTCTATTGGAAAGCTCGTTGATCAGTTCCATTGGATCGGCTCCTAGATTTCCTATTCTATTGACATATGGCGCAATATAGTCCGCTCCTGCTGCCAATGCCATATATGCTTGCATCAAATCATAGACAGCTGTCGCTGTGACATGATGTCCTTCTGCTTTTAAGATCTTGATGGCTTTGACACCTTCATAAGAAACAGGCACTTTGATATAAACATCTTCATCGATTTCTTTTAAGATACGATGTGCTTCCTTAACCATCCCATCACAATCTTTAGCAATCACCTGAATATGAAGGCTTCTTTCCTTTCCAATAATCTTTCTGATTGCGCGCATATGATCAAAGAAATGAGCCGGGCTTGTTGCCTTAACAATTGATGGATTGCTTGTCACTCCAACTATTGGCATATACTCTACTGCTTCTTGAATCTCTTCTAAATTCACTGTATCAATAATAAATTCCATTGTTCTTCTCCTTTATTCTATAATTAAATTTTTTAAACCAGCAGCTTTGACAATATCGTAAAAATGTTGCATCTGTTGTTGGTTAAACATTTTATATTGTTTATCCACACCATATTCAAATTCGACTAGATCATATTTTGCTGAAGCCAACGGATTATAATTTAACAATTCATATTGAACTTCAGGATCAATATCAACTAAAAACTGACAAATAGATATGATGTTTTCCTCAGTAGCGGTCATGGTCGGAATCAATGGTGTTCTAATAATCACCTTATGTTTATGTTCACTTTTTAAAACATAGGCAATATGTTCTTTAATGATTTTTGATGAAACCCCTGTATATTCTTGATGTTTTATTTCATCAAAAACTTTTAAATCTATATAAATCAAATCTAAATAAGGTAAAATCTTTTTAATCAAATCTAGTGAGGCATACATAGTTGTTTCAATAGCTGTATGAATTCCGACTTCCTGACATCTTTTTAATATTTCAAAAAGAAATTCACCGTGCATCAAAGGTTCTCCTCCCGAGAAAGTTACTCCACCATCATCTCTAAAGAAAACCTGATCTTCTTGAATTTTTTTCAACAAGGTTTCAATATCGTATTCTTCACTGTCATAGCGAATGGCACCACTTGGACAGGCTCTTATCAGATTATCAAAATCTCCCTGATATTGAGGATTCAAATAAGGACGATCATTGTCATATTTCATCTGATTCTTTTGGGCAAACTGTTCACATCTTCGACAATGAATACAACTATTTTGAAAATAGACAGGTTTTCTTTTTGGGGATAACCCTTCAGGATTCTGACACCAACGACATCTTAATGGACATCCTTTTAAAAAGACAGTTGTTCTCAATCCATGTCCATCATGAACAGCAAACCTCTTAATATCAAAAACCAAAGCCTTAGATGTCTTCATAGGCTGTTCTCTCAATAATTTCATCCTGTAATTTACCAGCCAGCTCAACAAAATAAGCTGTATATCCTGCTACACGAATCGTTAAAGAACGATGCTGCTCAGGATGAACTTTCGCATCTAATAAATCTTCTCGTCTGACAACATTAAATTGAATATGGGGAACTTCCAAATCAACAAATGCTCTTAAAAAGTTTTCAAACTTCAGCATTCCTGTTTCTGTCTTAAAGAATTCCGGTAAAAATTTCATATTCAATAATCCACCATTTGTTGTAAAAGAATTCTTCATTCGTGAAACTGACTTTAAGACAGCTGTAGGTCCAGCCATATCTCTTCCATACACTGGTGACATACCTCCATCAGCAAGTGGCTGCAAAGCATTTCTGCCATCAGGTGATGCACCTACATTTTCTCCCATAGGAACATGTGCAGACACTGTATACATACCTGTATGATAAGGACCACCTCGATAATTTGTATAATCCTTCATGCGTTCTCTAAAATATCCTGCCCATTTAGCACCCAGATCATCAACCCATTGCACATCATTTCCATATTTAGGCGCTTTATTTAATAACATGGTTTGTGTAATTTCATGGCCTTGAAAATCAGCTTTTAATGATTCTAATAATTCATGTTTAGAAATCATTTTTTCATCATAAATCAGCTCTTTAATAGCCGCTAATGAATCAGCCAGATTAGCAACTTGAATCATTTGGATACCAGATAAATTATATTTTGCGCCACCTTTAGTGACATCTAATCCTTTTTCTAAACAATCATCAATCACAGTTGATAAAAAGGCAGTTGGTAAACAATCCTGATGTGCTTTTTCAACAACTTCTTCAGCTTTCATCATTTTTTCAATAAAATAATCAATCTGTTTTTGAAATGCCTTTTCTAAATCTTCAAATGTTTCATAGGTTTCCATATTCCCTAAATCTAGACCTATCTGTTCATTTGTTAATAAACATCTTCCATTATTAAGCGTTAATTCCAAAGCCTTATTCAAATTAAACATAGCTGCATCTGACCAACCCAAATTATTACCATGAGTTGTCAATTCCACACAACCTACAATGGCATAATTTCTGGCATCTTTTTCTTCGATACCTAAATCTTCAATCATCGTATTGATAATGGCCTCATCATTGAAGAACTGTGGCATACCACTTCCTCTCGCTACAACCTTGATAGCTTCCTGCATCAATTCATGAGAAGAATTTTTATTTAAACGCACTGATAGATTAGGTTGAGGTAATCCCAAATGATATTGTGCTCTTAAAATCAATAAAGATAATTCATTATAAGTATTATGTCCCTGTTCATCAACACCACCTATTGCGATGTTAAAACCAATTGGAAAACCAGCAAAATATTTAGCACTATTTTGATTTCTCAAATAAACAATCTGATTAAATTTAAGCCAAAGACATTCTAAGATTTCTAAGGCATCCTGTTGTGAAATCTTTCCTGACTCTACATCTTTTTGATAATAAGGATACATATATTGATCCATTCTTCCTGGTGAAAAAGAGGATGCATTCGATTCCATATGTAAAATCACAAACAGAAACCAAAGAGATTGAACAGCTTCATGGAATGTTTCAGGTGGTCTTTGTGAAAGATTTTGACAAATCATAGCCACACCCTTTAAAGATTCTTTATATTCATCATCCACTTCATCTAACATATCCATAATATAATGATAATATCTCATCATAAAATGACATGCACCTTCTAAAACAATGATGGCACATTCATAAAACTCCTTCTGACTGTCATCACATGTTTTTAGTTTTTGTTGTGCCTCTTCCATGAGACCACGTGGTCCTAACTTTAACCATAACGCTGAATCAGGACAGATATGTCCCTGCGCATGATCCTTTTGATTAATTTTGACAACTTTTGCGATAGCATTGATTTCTTTTCCATACTTTTGTTTAATAACATCTTCCATAGAACGACCATTCCAGTAAGGATAAATACTTTCTCTAAATTCCTGAATATCTTCATCCCTGACTAAGAACTTATCTTGAGGTCTGGTTGGTAATGTTTCAAACTCCTGATTGACCCATGAGCAACCACTTTCTGGAAAAACAACACCATATCGTACACCTTTTGTACGATTCCCTACAATCAACTCTTCTGGCTCTACACCAATTTCCAGCTGTTCTAATGACGCTTTTAATGAAAGAGCTCTTTTTTTAGGAACAGATAAATCTTCATTTTCCTGATAAACACGTGTAATAATGCGTGCCTGCTCAATAGAAGCATATCGAGGAGCACTTAACATTTTATCTTTTAAAATCTGAATTCTTTCTGTTTGAATAAGATTATCCATCTTTGTCCCTCCTTTATTGATTTTTATTGTTTCTTCTTATTGCAATTCTTATTATACATTGTTTTCTATTAATTTCAATAACAAAACAATTATTTTCAATAAATTTTAATAATTTTCAATAAAAAAAGAAATCATTTTCTAAATGACTTCTAAACCAAAATCTTTTAACTTTTTACAAGTTTCCTCATCAGGCATACTTTCGCCAATATATCCTGTAAAATCACCAATATCAGCAAAGACAAAATTCCCATCTAAATGAAATTTCTCTAATTCAGCCACCATATAACATGATTTACTTGAATGAATCACTTCTTTTTTCGTAATACCATCATCAACATGATATGTCGTCACTTTCCCTTCATGAATATCAATACCAACAACACCAATAAATGCCAAATCAAATTTAAACTTCTTAATCTGATCAATCGTAAATGAACCAATAAAGCCATCTTTAGCATTATTAAGCGCACCACCTAAAAAGAAGATTTGTGTTACACAATCCTGAGTAAATATATTCATGATATCAATCATATTTGTGACAACCGTAATATTTAAATTACGTTGATAAATCAATTTGGCAATTTCCAATGTCACTGTTGATACACCTAAAAACACTGTTGTTCCTGGTTTAATGAATTCAATCGCTTTTTGCGCAATCCTTTTCTTCTCCTCGACACGTACACCCTTACGTTCATTAACATTAATAGTATGCAAATTCGTACGAATTTGAGTTGCTCCACCATGAATTCTTTTTAATTTATGTGCTTTTTCTAGAATGGTTAAATCTTTTCGAATACAATCTTCAGTGACATGAAAATCTTGACTTAAATCCTTCACTCTCACTTGCCCTTCTAAATTCAACTTGGCAAGAATCTGATTATGTCTTTCCTGCTGCAACATTTGACTCATCCTTCCTATTATTTTTTATTATGCCATTGATTTCAATAAAAAACAAGAAATTCACATAAATCATATACTAAAAACGAATAAAAAAAGATATAGATTTTCATCCATATCTTACTCTTGTGCTTCCTGAATCCATGAAACAACATCATCCTCAGCGTCTTGTACTTGAGAACCATTGATTGTCAAACCATCTAAGACTGTCGCCTGTGGGCATAACTCTTGAATATCCTCTATAGTATTAGAAAAACCTGAACCACCAGATGTATTAAAAGGAATAATGGTTTTATGAGAGAAATCATATTCTTCTAAAAAGGTATATAAAGGCATTGGCATCCCACCCCACCAGTTTGGGAAACCTAAATAGATGACATCATAGTCTTCAAAGTTTTCCACATGCGAAGCTAATGCTGGTCGTAAATTTTGGACACGTGCTCCTTGCTGTTCATCAACCAAGGCATCATAATCGGCAGTATATGGTGTTTGCGTCTGAATTAAAAACTTATCTCCACCTGTCTGTTCAACAATCAAATTAGCTAAATATTCTGTATTTCCCACTAACTGTTGATCTTCTACAATTACACTTGCCGATGAAGATGTATCGGTATTTTCCGGAAAATCCGTATTTCCAACTCTTGAGAAGTAAGCTACTAAAACTTTCCCATTGTCTTTTCCACTTTGTTCTTGTGTTTCTGATGATGCCTGGTTTGTTATGGTATTCATATTTTCACTTGGTGTTGATTGACATCCGACAAGAATAATTGCTATTAAAATCAATAAAATCTTTTTCATTGTAACCTCCTATTCACCATTATTATGTTTTTGAATGTTATAAATCAAATAATCAATATAATCCAAATGTTTTTGATAAGTATGTAAATGTTCAAGAATAGTTGTTCTAACTTTCTTCAAAATTGGAAGACGATTCTTAGAATGTGTGTAATATGCAACCAGTTCCTGATCATCAAGTCCTAAATTTAAAAGATGCAGCATTTCCATAATATCACGAACATCCTGATCCTGATAGGTTTTCATATTGCCAACAGTACGAACGCCATCCAACAAATGCAAGCTTTCTAGTTTCTGAATATCACTTGATTCAATATAATAACGTTTCTCTAAATCTTCAATATTCATATCCTTCCTCCTCGATATCATTTTAATAGACAGCTGTCTTTATATCTAATACTTCGTCAACATACCACTTATGCTTCATAAGCATTAAAAAAAGTCTCTTTAAATAAGACTTTTTACTGTTCCTCTTTGATTTTCTTATTTAAAAAATCAATAAATTTTGATACTGTAAAACTCATTGACTGATATTTTTTCCAGATAATTAAAGATTTCGTTGTGAGTTGTGGGAAAAGTGGTCTAAAGCATAAATCATCATCAGCTACATAATGATAGGATCCTTGAATGACAATAGCCGATCCAATATCATTGGATACTAGAATAGAGGCTGTTGTTGTCAATTCTGAAACAGCTACAAAATGAAGCTGCTGGTACTGTTCTTCTCCAATCCATTCTTTAAACTGATTTTGTGTTTCTAAACGAGACGTATTGATTAAAGGAAGATTTTTCAAATCAGAAACTTCAACATAGTCTTTTTGAGCCAGAGATGAATCTTTTTTTATCAGAATCCCCCATATTTCTGGTTGGTTTAATCTCAAAAAATCAAACTTCTCTAAATTCATTGGTTCTAAAACAAAACCAATATCTACCAATCCATTTTCAATTGATTCAGCAATCACATCACTATTACCATTACGAATACGGAAAGTCACCTGTGGATATAATGATTTAAATTCTTTCATATATTTTCCCATCGTCTTTGTGGCTTCAGTAATTCCACAGGCCAAGACAATTTCACCAGTCACTTCATGTGTCTGATTCCCTATTTCCAATTCTGTTTTTTCTGACAGATCAATAATTTCTTCTGCTCTTCTTTTTAAAAGCATTCCTGTTTCCGTTAATAAAACTTTTCTCTTTCCTCTAATAAATAAAGCTGTTCCTAATTCATCTTCTAATTGCATTAACTGTCGACTTAAAGTCGGCTGTGTGATATGTAAGATTTCAGCAGCTCGTGTAATATTCCCTTCTCTAGCAACAGCCAGAAAATACTTCAAAACTCTAATTTCCATATTTTCTCACTCCTTATTTCTCATCATTTTTATTATATCATGATTTTAGGCAACGCGATATTCCTGCCATTTTCCTTTGACAAATCTTATGACAAAACATAATGAACGACATAACCACTCCATCCCCATTGCCATCCATACACCAATAATTCCCATATTCAAAATAACACCAAATAAGAATGCTGATCCTAAGCGAAAAGTAATCATTGAAAAAATACCAATATACATAGAATAATGAACATCTCCTGCTGCTCTTAAACCATTAGGTAAAACAAAAGCAGTTGGATGTAAAGCAAAAGCCATGACATTATGCATAATAACCAAAATATAAGTCAATTGTCGTGCTTCAATGGAAAGTGTATATAAATCTAAAATCCATGGTAATAAAACAATAACAATTCCACCTATCAAAGCTGTTGCTAGATAAGAAATTTTCATGAGTTTTTTCAAATAATGTTTTGCTTGCTGATATTGATTGGCTCCAACACATTGACCGACAATCGTCACAATCGCCAAATTCATTGCATTCACAACCACAACTGCAATCTGATCAATGCTTCCAGCTACACTATTGACAGCTATCTGACTCGTTCCAAATAAAGCCACAATACTCGTTACCAGAACTCTCCCTAAAGTAAATAAACCATTTTCAATACCATTAGGTACTGCAATATGAAGAATCTTTTTAATCATCGTAACATCAAAAGAAAAGATATCTTTGATTTTGATATACACACTATGACGTCTATTTAATGAAGAAACAAAAATCATCACAGCAACGACTATTCTAGAAACAAGCGTTGGAACTGCCACACCTGCTACACCAGCATGAAAAACAAAAACACCTAAATAATTTCCAATAATATTAATGATATTCATAAGTAATGATAAATACATAATCATTTGTGTTTTTCCAATAGACCGAAACATGGCCGATGCGGAATTATAGATTCCCAGAAATGGAAATGATAAAGCTGTAATAAAGAAATATGTCAAACTGGCTTGCATAACATCGGCATCAATAGAACCAAAGAAAAGACTTAAAATGCTTTGACGAAAAACAAGGCAAACAATCATAATGATCATGGAAATAATAACAGTGATGGTCATCAACTGCCCTGAAGCAAAAATTGCATTTTTCTTATTTTGACTTCCAATATATTGTGAAACAATGACAGCTCCACCAGTCGCAATAGCTGATAAAACAGTGATAATCAAATTATTCACCATATCTACTAAACCCACACCAGAAATAGCTGCTTCCCCTACATAGGATACCATCATTGTATCCGCCATCCCTACAATCATCATTAAAACCTGTTCAATAATTAATGGAATGATCAGTTTTTTTAAATCCTGATTTGAAAATAACATGCTCTCTCCTCCTTCTTCATCTCTATTATATAATCCACTCATTTATAATGTCTAATACCTATAATAAATAAATTTAATGCTTATAAAGCATGATATATACAAATAAAAAATAGTTACCATAGGAGATAACTATTTTAAACTCTATCAATGATTTTATTTTTTTCCATAACCATATCCGTATCCATAGCCATAACCATAACCATAGCCATAATGACTATTTTGTCCAAATAATGTTGGTTTAACTTGATTAATGACAACCCCCAAAATAGATGGAATTCGTTCGTTTAATTCTTCTAAAGCATCGGCTATATCAAAACTGTTGACATAATCTTGTTTTATAACAATGAGTGCAGTGTCACAATATTGTGATACCAATAGTGCATCTTCCATCATATATAATGGTGGGACATCCAAAATAACATAATCATACTCACTTTTTAATTTATCAATCAGTTCTTGCATTTTATCTTTTGATAACAACTCAGTTGCTTCCTGAGAAGATTGAACACCATAAATAATATCTAAAGAATAGCCATTGAATCGATTAATAATTTCCTCATATAAAAAATTATTTTTTAAGTAATCAATAATATTACCACTAATATTTTGTCCTTTTACCATCTGATATATAGATGGATTTCTTAAATCCAAATCAACTAAAGCAACTTTATATTTCTTATCAGCTAATGCAAGAGCAGTATTAACGGCGGTAATCGTTTTTCCTTCATTAGGCATAGTGCTTGAAACCATAATAACTTGAATTCCACTTTTTTTATGTGTCTGCTCAATTTTTAATCTAATATCAGAAAATGATTGCTTAAACTGATATTGAATTCGAGGATTAGATAACAACAAGTTTTGTTGTCTTCCATATTTTTTAGAAGATGGGACATAAGGAACTTTCGCAACACTTTCTAAATGCAAATATTTTTTAATATCTTTTTCATTTAAAATAGTATGACGTAGCAATGTATATAGAAGAGTTATCATAAAACTTATAATAATTCCCAATATAATTCCATAAATACCACTTCTTAAATAATCAGGATAAGCATCAGGCTCGCTTGCTAATTGTGGTGTATCCAATATTGCTAAAGAAACATCACTCATAACAATCTCTGTAACTTGACTATAATTATTAATAATACAATTAATAGTATCATATGCATCCTGTGCTTGTGGCGATGTCACTTTTAATTCTATGAGATTTGTATCTGTAATACGTGACAAAGATATTTGTCCAGGTACTGATGAAACATTCAATTCATTACAAATAATTTTTTGCATCATACTCCCTGTTAACAAGTTACTAAAAGTTGTGAGAAGATCATCATTATCATCACTTTGTGAAAAAACATTTGTTTGTTCATTTTGATAGGCAATAAAAACAGCACTAGAGCTGTAAACTGTATCAAAGAAAAAGACAGTTCTTACCTCTAATAAAAGAAAACATATAACAACAATCAATATTAATCTTTTTTTCAACTTCATTAAAGAAATATAAAAACGATCAAAATACTGTGTTAAATCAATTTTATCTTCATTATTATCTTTCATTCATCTCACCTCTTATCTTGTCGTCTATATTGATTATATCCATAACGATAACCATAGACCTTATTTGATTTTCTTAAATCAATTACACTCGCATTATAAATACATCCAATAAGATTATTTTTCATCGAAACTAATCTGTTAATCATATCATTAATTAAATAATCTGTGGCGACATTTTGTTTCACAACCAATAAAGATGCATCAACCATCTCGGTCATAATAAGTGAATCATTTAATCCTAATACAGGTGATGTATCAATAATAACAAAATCAAATTCTTTCTTTGCACTTTCAATAAGCTGTTTCATACGTTCAGATTGAAGTAAATCTTCCGCATGAGATAAATCCTGCATTGCACATAAAACAAACAATTCATTCTTATTTAAATATTGAACCTGTTTTTCCCATTGACTTTCACCATTTAAATATTGATTAATATTGCGTTGTGTTGTAAGATGAAAAATCTTATGTAAAGATGGTTTTCTCAAATCACAATCAATAATCAATACCTTATGATCATTAGCAGCTAAAGCTAATGCTAAATTAGCAGCAATAGATGATTTTCCTTCATTTTCTAATGAACTTGTTATCATCAATGTCTGATATCCATGTTTTTGACATGAAGCTTCTACGCGACTACGTAATTTTTTTATAGACTCCTTATATTTGAAACTCGTTTTTAAAGAAGTAATCAGTATCGCTTGTTTATTACGTTTCCAAAACTTTTTTTGGCGTGGTTTATGTTCTTTAGGAATTTTTGCAAACAAACGACAATCAATATATTTTTCAATATCTTTTGGTGTTTTGATTGTGCGTCTAAAATAAGCCAGCACACAAAAAACAACAATAAATATAGCACCACTAAACACAGCTCCCTGAACAAAATTACGAATATGATGATTGGTATTCACTGGCATCTCATTAATAGTTGATTGTTCCAAAATATCTAATTCATAAGAAAAACGATATTTATTAACATTTTGCTGATACCAGGAAATAATAGCATCTAATGCATAGTAAGATGTTTGTCTTTTATGAGAAGATACCTGAATATTAATAATATTTGTATTATTTTGACTCGTAACTGTACAATGCATATCTAAATCATCAACCTGCATTTGTTCTTGAACATAATTTTTCACAACTTGCCCATTAAAAATATAATCAAGTGTTTTTATATAATTTCGAACTTCTTCTAATTGAGAATATGTATTTGTTTCTGAACTCAAAGTTGCTGTGACAGATGAAACATATTGAGGTTGATATGTGAATGTTCTATACATATCTAATGCCATCCCAAATATAATAATACAAACTATAAACCATTTCCATTTTTTCAAAAGAGAAGAAAAAACGCATGTTAATCTTAAAACGATATCTTGATTTTGATTTGATTGATTCATTTTCTCCCCTCCTACTCTACAATAACAACAAGTCTTGTAATTCCATAGTCACCATTACTTCTGTTAATACGATAAATAAATTCATAAGTTCCTTCTTTACTTGAATCATAATTATCGGTAATTTCGACATCACTTTTTAAATAATCATTTTCTACACCTAAGTCCTCAATTTTTTCAATATAGCTTCTTGGATAAATTGTTTCTCCCTTTTTAACTCTAATTAAATAATCACTTAACTGAATATCAATATTTGGTTCATAATTCAACCAAGTTGCTTTCGTCTTAAAAGTTGTTGTTGTCCCACAGCTATCTGTAACTGAATAAGTTACATAAAATTCATCATCCTGATTATATGCACTACTCTCAACAGAAATCTGAGAAGATAAATCTCCATCAACCACACTACTAGCACTGACATAATCTTTAAGTTGTTCTGTTGAATCTAAATAATAAATAAATAATGCTTTTTTTATATTAATTTCCGGAGCTTCATAATCCGTATAAGTTATTTGTCGTGTTGCTCGTGTAATATTATCATCTTCATCAAAAACAGCATATGTCACTGTACGTTGCTGATTCTCATCAAATGTAGATATATTCTCTATAAAAACTTTTGATGTAATATCTCCATCTTCAGCATCTGATGCCTTGACTCCTTTTAATAAATCATCTTCTTCATCTTCAACACTTATTTTCAAAACACTTTCTGGCACTTGCAATTCAGGTGCCGTCCCTGTATCCAAGTTTCTCTCGCTAAACATTAAAAAAGCTCCATATACAATGATTAAACAGGCAATGACAAGAAGAAATTTTATTGTTTTATTCATTGGTACCCCTCTTTCTTATATCCACATCTTTTAACATTTTCTTTGCATTCTCTTTAAAAATTTTATCAGCATAATCTTGGCCATAATAGTCTCTTACAAAACAATAAGAATCATACATTAAAGAGGTTCTTCTTTGCAAACCATGCGCATCACTTCCTACAAAATGGTATTGATGGGCTTCTAACATCTCAAGTGCAATATCTCTAGCCATACTCCCATATTTCCCAAAAATACTTCCTTTATTCATTTGTAACAATGCTCCATGGTTAATCATATCCCAAGGGAGATGTGAAGAAACTTGAACTGTTTCATATCTTTCAGGATGAGCAATAATTGGAATAAGATTATTGACTGTTACAACATCAATAGCATCTAAAATAGTCTTGTCATCAACATCAAAAAAGAATTCCATTAAAATATATTGTGTATGATTCATATGTGTAATATCTTCAAGATGTTCTAAAAAAACATCAGGTGAACTCATTAAAAATTCCGTTCCTAAATATAATTGAATTGGTATATGTTCTTGTTTAACAATATTTTGAAAATCTTCAAATAAATTTTTTATATATGAATATGGATTTTCAAATCCATATTCATATGCCAGATGAGGTGTTAAAACAATCTCATCAGTTCCATCTTCATATGCATTGATGAGCATCATCAATGAATCTTCAACTGATTGCGATCCATCATCTACCATTGGCAATATATGAGAATGAATATCAATCATTTTGTCACTCCATTCTATAATCTATCTATTGCATTATAACATATCTTATATTCAAAAAACAATTTAACTAGCCATATCCTTAAAAATCAATTGCCATTTTTGCTGATTCTTCTTCAGTCAATTGAGTTAAATGTGTATCCATAACACGATAAACCCTTTGACACATGTTTAAAACACTTGGCCTATGTGTTGTCACAATACATGTTTTATGTGGATGATTTAAAATAATATTATGTAATACCTTTCTTTCAGTTTCAACATCTAAAGCACTTGTTGCTTCATCTAATAAAAGAATCGGTGCATCTCTTAAAATAGCACGTGCAATAGCAATTCTTTGTGCCTGTCCTTCTGATAAACCTTTACCTCTAGCACCAATTTCACTATTGATTCCTTTATCTAAATTTTTGACAAATGAATAAGCACACGCTGATTCTAATGCCTGAATAATTTCCTCATCTGTAGCATCCTCTTTCACCATTCTCAAGTTATCTGCAATTGTTCCAGAAAAAATAGTATTTCCTTGTGGCACATAAGCAAATAAATGTCTTGTAGAAGCTCCTAACTGATATTCATGACCCTGATAATCTTTTAAAACTGCTTCACCATCTTGTGGTAAGATTAATCCCAAAAACATTCTAATCATTGTTGTTTTCCCTTCACCACTAGGTCCAACCAATGCAATAATTTCTCCTGGATGTGCACTCATAGAAGATGATACCAATACTTTTTTATTTTCTACATAAGAAAAACATACATCTCTGATTTCAATCGAAAAACCATTTTCACTAATTTCTTCTAAATAGTCTATCGTTTCTATATTTTCTTCTTCTTTAGGCAAACGAATCAGTTCCATAATACGTGCTGCGGAAATTGTTGCACTTATTGTAGAAGGTATAATCCCAACTACAGAACTAAAAGCTGAAGATAAGCGTCCTGACTGTTGCAAAAATAATGTCATTTCTCCATAATTTATAGCTCCAGCCCATAATCTATAAACTGCCCAACCATAAAATGAAAATTCTATGACCATTCCAATCAAAGATAAAACCAAATTCGTTTTAATACTAAAAAGATTATAATCCAAATTAACGACTTTGTATCGTTCTTGAAACTTTTTCAATTTATCACTAAATAACGTAACAAGATTAAAAGATTTAATAGAATCTATATTACTAAAAGTTTCAGATTCAAAAGACATCATTTCACTATTCATTTCTTTCACTTTCATATTATAATCACGCATACGTGATAATAATATCTTAGAAGAAAATAACATAATTGGTGCATTCACTAAGGCAAGTAACATCATTGTTGGATCATAATATAAAATCAATCCCAATGTCGCAATAAAATTAAAAAGATTGACTATCAAATTAGGTACCCAACCTATGGCACTATTAGCAACCATTCCAATATCACTGCTAAAACGATTCAAAATATCACCACTATGATAACGAGATAAATCCATCCAATTGACCTTAATGATCTGATCAAAAATATCAGCTTGAATTTCATTTTGAATACGTATACTTATTTTTAATGTTATACGTGACATAGCTTGCGAAAAAAACAAGCTAAACAATGACATGGAAACCATTAACACAGCCATCTCTACGGCCCTATTTGTTTGAATTCCTGTCACAATATTAATCAATTCTTTACTGGCAACTGAACTAATCAATGACATAATTGTTGAGAAAACACCTAAAATAGTATAAAAAACTATTTCCTTTTTATATCTTTTACCATAGGAAAACATCCATTTAAATTCTTCCCACATTTCTTTAATACTACCATCTTTGATTTTTTCAATAATCATTCTGATTGATTCCATAATTCCACCCCAGTCAAATTATTTACATTATAAAGTGATTTATTTTTGAATGCAACATAATCATGAATTTTATATGTGAACATAACAAAAATATTATATTGCTTTACTTCCTCTCATAAATAGAGTAATATCAATGATAGAAGAAATATTTTCTTCATAGTCATTATTAATTAGTTAATATTGACTATATGTGTTGGATATTCTTTAATCAATGCAAAAGAATCCTTGCCAATAAGTTTTTAAGTTATGATGACAAAATCTATCTTTTCATGAATAAAGATATCTATTTCAAACATAAAACTTTAAAGACAAGAAAAGCTCTTGTCATTTTTTTGCACATGTATTCGAATCTTTCTAAAAAGCGTAGTGTAAGTTTTTGACAATGTCGGATGTCTTATATAAGACATAAAATGGATATATCATCTGTTTTTATACACTAAAGAAGACATGTATGTTCAAAGACTTATCCAACAATAACGATTATGATGAAAGGAGAATTGGAATGATCTATTTTAGATATTTCAAAAAAAGAAGACATGGACAAAAAGTTTATTGTAGACAGATTAATTAAAAAAGCTCAGTTAAAAAACATACCTATTACAGGTGAATTATCTTTAACACCTCCAGAAAGTCAATATGTATTACAATGTAGTAAGCAAAATTTATGTTCACTAGAAGAATGGTTAAAGATTGCTAAAGAAATGCAAAACAATCAAGTATTATTTCTAGAACTTTCTGGCGAACCATTACTATATCCTCAATTTCAAGATCTTTATTTAGCATTAAAAAACCTAGGAATGGTCTTAACTATTCATACCAATGCTATTCTTATTGATGAAGAAATAGCATTATTTCTTGGAAAACACAAACCTAAATGTGTCAATGTGACATTATATGGTTCAAATCAGGCACATTATCAACGATATTTTCATAATGAGACAGCCTTCCAAAAAGCGATAAATGGATTATATCTCTTAAAGAAATATGGTATCAACGTCATCATTTCAAATCATTCTGATTGTTCATCAGAATATGAAACAAGACAAATTAGAAATATAAGCCAACAGCTTCAAATACCATTTCAAACAGCGAAATATAACATATCTTCTCAATCTATTTCCGCTGTTCAAGCTGCTCGTTATAAAATCACAGAGATCAAAAATAAAATGGATGAAGAATCATTTAAAGAACTTGTCAATCAAAAGTTATCTGTTCTTCAACATCAGTCAAACATTCACAAACATTCCTGTCTGGCAGGTCAATGTGCGTTCTTTATTGATTATAACGGAATGATGAGTGCATGCTCTACTATTCGCTATCCATCATATGATGTTTTAAATATTGGTTTTCAATCCATCTGGACAAAGATTGTAAAAGAAACAGAATTAAAAAGACAGCTTTCTCCATGTAGACAATGCATTCTTTTCAATAACTGTGAAACATGTTATGCTTGTCCATTATGCCAGAATACAGATGACAATACACCTTTATATATGTGTCAATATTCAAAAGAAGCCTTACGTATTTTTCAAGAAGAACAACTTTCTTAATTTGAAAAGGTCAGAAAAATTTAAACTTTTCTGACCTTTGCTATATTTTTACCAATTTTTTTGGGGATCAGATAATGTAATTAACCCCGTTTGTAATAAATGATTAATAAAGATGACTGCGTCCTTAGTAGCAGTTTCTTCATCTATATCATATTCCTTTAATATCGTCTGAACAAGCTCTTCAAATGAATTGACTTCTTCTATATGATTATAAATAAAAGCTGCTGTTTCCGTTAAAGTAATAATTCCATTAAATTCTTCTGTTGTATGACCGGTAGGAATCAAGATATATTCATCTGCAACTTCCCTTAAAATAAATTCTTTAATCTTCTTCATATTTTCCCTCCATTTGTTTTAGCCACAATAAAATTTCATTAATATAGTACATAATTCAAATTCATTAGAAATAATTTACATATACTTTCTCTATAAAATGTAACACTCATCCTTATAGTTTATTTTTGCCTGATACTTCAGCAATTTTTTAAGTTATAAGTATCCCAGCTTACTTCATTTGTTTTACAATGTCTAACGCATCCATATTTTATCCTCTTTTAATTGATTTTCTAAACAAATAACAGCATTTTCACTTATATCGCATTCAAGATGATAAATTGGCACATGAATAATTAAATCATCTATAAAATCCATGACTTTATTAACAAAAGGTGCATAATGATAATTAATCGTTAATTCACTGATTAATTTTTTGACCTTTGTTTTATAATCCAATTTTTCTATTTTATTTTCTTTAGCTTGACTTAAGAAAACAATACATTTCAATGGATATGTTTCATTAAAACAAATACGAGATGATCCACACACTGGCCAACCATTCGCAAAATACTGATCGTTTTCTTTTGATATCAATGTACGATCTCCATTAATCGTACGTGTTCCTCGATACTTTGTCCATAAATCAGCTTGTGTTGATTTACCTGTTCCAGAAGGCGCACTAAACAATATGGCTTCACCATTATGCAGCATATAAGCACTATGTAATATAAATTTATTTAAAAAATACATTCTCTTTTCTAATGAAAGAATAGAAGCAAATATTGTATCACTTTCAAATAACTGAACATATTCTTTTTGAACATAAACGACAGTGTGACCTTCATGCATTCTTAAACATAAGCCATAAGGTCTATGATCTCCTGGTAAATATAAATATCTTTTATGAAACTCATCTTGCATAAATATTTTGATATTATTCTTATTTAAAATAAATTTTTCATTTTCAGTTTCAATATAATCAATCATATATATATCATATAAATGGTCATAGCAATCAGCATCTACACGAAATAATTCTAAATTCTTTGGTGTAGGAATATGATCATGATTATTTATTTCTATTATTAATCCTCCAATATTATACATATCCACTTCCCCTTTTATCCAAAACATATATTTCATGAAATAATATATAAAAAATCTTATATATGTCAATAATAATGTTCTTTTTTATATAAAAAAGTTTATCATATTTCACCATGTTTTTCATTATTTTATTTACTCCTTATATAAAAATTTAGTCACATATTATTTGTGGAAAATTTTGTGATTTTATCGCATCACATCAAATCAAGACAATTATTTTATAAAATTTTTTATCAAAGGAGGAATCAATTTATGAAGACATATATTAAACCTTTAATGAACTATGAAATATTTACAGCCAATGAATATGTAAGTGCCTGCTATAATGTACAATGTGAGATTGGTCAAGGAAATAAACCATATGCAAAGATATTACATAATGGGAATTTCTTTAGTGGATTCTTAGAAAAATATAGTAGTTTAACTCAATACACAGGTGATAATTTAGCACATGGCTCTGCTTGTGGTTCTCATACCGTTATTAGAGATGATGGAACAATATTTGAAAATGGTAAAGGTTCTCAAGGTGATATTGTACAAATCGTAGATAACGATCATTCCGGTGGTTTATCAGCTGGCGATTATGTCTATTGGTATACTGGAGACATAAACGGAACTGGAAGATATAATCATTTTGGAACAGCTTATAGTGTAAACTCTGAAAACCCAAACTTATCTTAAAAATCACTAAGAATGATGAGTTCTTGACACTCTAATTCTTAGTGATTTTTCTTTCCCATAAATAAGCCTAGTATAATCTTATTTGTAGAAAATAGATAAAAACTAGGAGGGATATATAGATGAGAGAATACGTAAAACCTATGATGGATAGTGAAGTTTTTGCAGCTAATGAATATGTTTCTGCATGTGCTGATAATACTACTTATAATTTCAAGTGTGATGCAGGTGGAGGCAGATATGGTGGCTTATATGATATGGATTGGAATCGTATAAGTAATACTTCAAGTTCATATCATGCATGTGGTGAGACTCACAAAGCATCTACATCTGATGAATTTATACGTGGTTATTTTGATCCTGATAAACAACATAATAATGGGAATGAATTAGAAGTATATATATGGTTAGAAGGGTATCGCTTACCATGGGGACCATGGGTTACTACTAATAGACATGCCACTACAGAATTAGATATAAACAAATGGAAAAATCATTCATAATGAGTTATATAGGAGCAATCAAAGCTCCTTTTTTTGTTTGTGTCAAACTATATAACTTTACATTAATAAAAAAATAAGATAATATTTTGTTTAGAAAAAATATTATTAAAGGGGAATAAATCAATGAATCCAATGGAAGATGCTTTATATGTTGAAAAAAGACTTATTAATAAAGCTAAATTAAATAAATCACCTATTAATGGAAGTATTGAACTACTTCCATTATGTAATATGAATTGTGATATGTGTTATGTGCGTTTAAGTAAGAAAGAAATGGATCAAAAAGGAAGAATGCGTACAGCTAAAGAATGGCTAGAAGTTGCTAAAGAAATGCAAAAATCTGGAACATTGTTTTTATTATTGACTGGTGGTGAACCTTTTCTCTATCCTGAATTTAAAGAAGTATATTTAGGTTTGAAAGAATTGGGTTTTGTATTGACAATTAACACAAATGGAACTCTTATTGATGAAGATATGGCACAATTTCTAGGTAAATATAGACCTAGAAGAGTGAATATTACTTTATATGGTGCAGATGAAAGAGCTTATACAGAATTATGTCATTATCCTGGTGGTTTTGAAAAAACAATGAACGCCATTAAATTATTAAGAAAGTATAACGTTGATGTGAAAGTAGCTAGTAGTTTGACTAAAGCTAATGCACCAGATATGGATAGAATTATTGCTTTACAGGATGAATTAAATGTTCCTGTAAGAGTTGATACATATATGATGCCTGCTACTAGAGAACGTGATAAACCATATCAATATCAATCAAGATGTGACCCTATTACAGCAGCACAAATTAGATTTAGAATGTTAAAAACAGAAATGGGAGAAGAAAACTATAAAGAATATATACGCTTGAAATATGAACAAATTAAAAACTTTGTACCTGAAGAAGAACCAAGAAAAGTGACATGTATGGCTGGAAACTGTTCATTTACAATTAATTGGCAAGGAGAAATGAGACCATGTGTTATTTTAAGTCAACCATCTATTTCTGTATTTGAAGAAGGTTTTGATAAAGCTTGGAAACAAATTGTTGATGAACTGGATAAAATAAGACTTAATATAAAATGTAGTCAGTGTCATTTAAGACCATTATGTCAAACATGCAGTGCATGTGCATTATTAGAAGCAGGTAGTTATGATGCTATACCACAATATATGTGT
The DNA here is from genome assembly GCF_055420065.1 of Massilimicrobiota sp. mt181. Classification (NCBI taxonomy): domain Bacteria; kingdom Bacillati; phylum Bacillota; class Erysipelotrichia; order Erysipelotrichales; family Erysipelotrichaceae; genus Massiliimicrobium; species Massilimicrobiota sp. mt181. The sequence continues at coordinate 2,679 of NZ_JBVAYN010000020.1, read as the reverse complement.
GACTATGCTGAAGAATCGTATAGAATTTTAGAAGAAGAATACAAAAGATTAAAGGAAGAAAAAGATTAAATGAATATTTTAAATATAATGAAATATTCTAACTTTTTCATTTAATTAATAAAAATTATAAAAACTGTGCAAATAAAAGTGATATAACATAATTGCACAGTTTTTATTATGAACAAGTCTAATTTAAACATTATGTTTTAAAGAATTAAAAAGACCTAGAAATCAATATTTCTAAGTCAAATTTACTTTAAATATAAAATTTAATTATTAAGAATGATTTTTCCATTTATTCATATCCAATTCAGTTGTAGCATGTCCATTCCAACGTGGTCCCAATATACTCCATTCTAAATTTCTCCATACAATAACACCTTCGCCAGAATCTTGCTTTCCATTTCTATTTCTATCTACAAATCCATCATAAAAATCACCAGTAGTAGGTGCACTGTGAGTATCACCACAAGGAGTATAAGATCCCATTCTCTCTGCTCTACCCTTACCTTCATAAACACCATCTATTTTTCCATCACTTTCAGGATAATAGTAAAGTGTACCAGCGGGGGCATTACACTGAAAATTATAAGTAGTAGTATCAGCGCATGCAGAAACATATTCATTAGCTGCAAAAACTTCACTATCCATCATAGGTTTTATGTATTCTCTCATCTATATATCCCTCCTAGTTTCATCTGCTTTCTACAAATAAGATTATACTAGGCTAGTTTTTAGATCATAAATTTATTCAATTAAATAATTCTTGTATTACCCTATTATATTGAATTTAAAGATATATCCATACAATTAAGGATTGACTATTGATTTTTGTTTCGCTTTTAATGGGAAAGCTTTGTATAATGCTTTTCTTTTATTTACTTCATTAACATGAGTATATATATTCATTGTTGTTGTAATATTAGCATGACGTAATAATTCTTGTACAGCTTTTAATTCAGCACCATTACTTACTAATCTAGTAGCTAGTGTATGTCTTAACATATGAAAATGAAAATGTATATCTAAGTCATTAGATATTTTCCATAAAGTATACTCTAATTGTTTTGGATTCAAATATTTTCCATATTGATCACTAATGACATGTTTATGAGGGTGATGTTGAAACCATTTCAATAATATTTCTTGTAAATGTTTATGAAATGGTAAAACAGCTTCAGAAGTCTTTGTTTTCATTTTATCAGTAACAAATAATTCATCTCTAGTTTTATTAGCATAAACCATTTTTTTAGAAACATAAATATATTGATTTTGAAAATCAAAATCATCTTTATCTAAAGCAAAAACCTCTGATATACGTAACCCCGTATATCTACCGATATATAAAGCAATGATATAAGCATATCGTTTTTCAGATGGCCTTTTTAAAAGTTCGTTTATGATTTTATGAAAATCTGAATCTTTATAAACAAGATTATCCTTAGATTTATTATTGCTTTTACCAACAATATGAACTAAACGTAAAGGATTATGCTCAATATAATTACATTTTATTGCAAAATTCATAATCACATTTAAGATATCTTTTAATTTATAATTGGTTGATAAACCAATATGACTATTATCATTAAAATAAGATTGAAATACTTTATAATCAACATCCATAATTAAAATATTTCCTAATCTATTTTGAATATGTTTATAATATCTATTCTTATAATCAATAATAGTATTATCTTGGTAATGAAAGATAGCTTCTAGTTCTAACCATTCATGAAAAACTTGATCAATAGTTATCTTATATTTTTTTATATATCTTTGGGTAGAACTCAATTCTAATTTTTTTGTTTTTCATATAATTCTGCATCCTCATATGAATTGAATCCACTTTTAGAAAAACTTTTACGTTCTTGCGTTAAAAAATCAATATAATTAAAATACACTTGATAAGTAAATCCTGTTATGGATTTTTTGCTTTTTCTTTGTCTAATACTCATAATTCTATTCTCCTTTATTTTTTAATTTTGACATGTTTTTGTCATTATTTTTTGATCAGAAAATATGACAAAAATATGTTATATGCTAATTTTATCTATATTTCAATTTCTTAAAAATAATAATAAATATATTAAATTTTTCTGTTTTTCATAAATATACATTTTTTCTCAAGAATTTCTCATAATTTTCTCACATTTTTCTCATAATTGTTTGCATTTTATTTATAAGAATAGTATAATCTTATTTGTAGAAAGTAGATAAAACTAGGAGGGATATATAGATGAGAGAATATGTAAAACCTACGATGGATAGTGAACTTTTTGTAGCCAATGAATACGTTGCAGCATGCGGTGATCATGGTACTGTTTATAAATTTGTATGTGATGCCGGTTGGACTGGGATAACAGGGTCTACAGTATATACTAATGGTCCAGATGGAATTATGAGTACTGACGATGATATAAGCTTAGGATCATATCATAAATGTGGTGAAACACATTACGCAAGTACGACTGATGAATTTATTGAAGGATATTTGAAAAAAATGTTCTCGGCGTTCCAGTAGGACAACCACAAAAAGTAATTATATGGCGTGGAGAAAATGGTGATAATGTTCATTGTACCAAAAATATAGATATGAATTCATGGGAAACTGCAAAATCATAATATAAAGGTAATTAGACTTAGAAGCATCAATTTCTAGGTCTTTTCTTTTGCCTA
>NZ_JBVAYN010000019.1:0-46047 GCF_055420065.1 Massilimicrobiota sp. mt181 | reverse complement strand
ATTTGATTAACTTTTAAGTGCAGTTCCAAAATGAAGAGCAATATAAGCCAATTCATGTTCATTAAATGTCTTATGATAATGTTCATTAACAATATCATTAAATATTTCTGCACACTGATATTCAAGTTGGAATTGAGCCTGAATTTTATCTTTCAGTGGATTATCAGTTAACTGTTGATTGTTTTGTAAACGATCTAATGCAGGGTAAAAATGAAGTGTCATACCTGTATAAAATTCTTTATTCTTTCTTAAATCTAAATTTAATTCTGTGTGAATACGTTCAATAGTTTCATTGATAATATCCTCTGTTTCATCATCACATAAATCAAATTCATAGTGAAAATCAATATCTAAAAGATTGATGTTTGCTAAATACATAGTAACATAATGAACTTGATTTTCATCAATTTCTACATGGAACTGTTCTTCTAATTTTTGAATAATTTCTTTAGAAATTGGATAATATTCATGTTCTTTTAATTGATTAATCTGACTTTCACTTGTTGGAATATAAGTTCCATTCATTTCTCTAGAAATACATAAAGAAAGATGAATAATTAAATTATCAAAGTTCACTTCTGTAATTTGAATGTGATTATCCTCAATAATTTTTTTTACAATATTTTCAATCATTTGTTTTCTATTTTCATATTGACTATCTAGTTCTATAACCATATAACCTTACCTCGCTTTTCATATGATATATTATTTGAAATTAAAAGTCTACCATAAAAAATTTTTTTCTTAAAATAAAACATGTATTTCAAGATACTCACATTGTGTCATTATTCTGAAAGGAAATCCCCAAGATCCATATCCACTTGATACAATCAAAGAAAAATGATTTTGTTGAAATAGTCCATAATCATGATGATATATCATATTAGTTATGATATTTCCTGGAAAGATTTGTCCAGCATGAGTATGACCTGATAATTGTAAATCAGCAAATTCTTGATTTTCCTGATATCTGGCAGGATTATGATCTAGAATGATTGTTGGTAATGATAAATCCATTCCCTGGCAGATCTGAGATAATGATGTTTGATGAGGAGAACTCACATCCTCACGTCCTATTATATTAAAAAGATGATCAATACATACAAAATCATTATTTAAATAAGTGATATGATATTTTTGATAAAGTTCCTGATTTGAAAAAGATGTATATCTTTCATGATTTCCACTAACCGCAAAAATGCCATAAGTAGACTTGATATGAGATAAAGCATCGAAGGACTGATGAATATCAGATTCAGGTGTTGTTTCATCAAATAAATCACCACCTAAACAAATGAGATCATAATTTCCTTGATTTAAAGTAGAAACCAGCTGATCAATATGTGATGGATAAGTTCCATTGCCTAAATGAATATCGCTTATAAAAGCTATTTTTAATGAAGATAAAGAAGTGTCTTTGTTGATAGAGACTTCATAATTAGTTTTTTGTTTATGAAAATGCTCAAATGTTCCAAAGCTACTGATTATGAGGGCAAGTATGCCAATTATCATTATGATATGAGAAGAATCTTTTTTATGAAAAACATGACAAAACAAACGATATATAGCTATCATTATAAATATTATTAAGCAAGTAATAATATAAAAAGAAACAATGGGAAACCAGTACTGCCAAATCAAAGCTGTTGGTTTTATGAGAACTTTGATTAAGATTGTCAATACTGACAAACATGTACAAGTCAAAAGTGAATAACGCCAAGTTTTTTTCATATTTTTAAATATATAAAGAAAATAAAGGGAAGGTGTTATAATAAGAAATAGAGAGAGTATGATATAAAATATAGCCATTATAAAAACCTCTTTTCTTTTTTTACAAGTATAACATAAATGGAGTAAAAATAAAGGTTGCTTTCAAACAACGCATATGGTAGTATTAAAAAAAGATAGAGGTGCAAGAGTTAAGAATTCTTTTATAATAGATGCAACTAAAAAGAAGGGGGAGCGATTGCCGAAGGGATAATTATTTGCATGTAATTATTGCCTGGGGGTATAGAGAATATCTATATCACTGTCACTTTAAGATAAAGTGGTGTGCTATTGCCTTAATAAAAAAATATTTATTATTGCAATGGTACCATTGCAATTTTTTATTTTTTAAAGAAGGTGAAAGAAATGAAAACAAATTTAATTGAATCAGATCATCATATTATTCAAGTGAAATTAATGAATGTAGAAAAAAATTCATTATTTGTAGGAGATATCTTTCAAACGATTTCTTCAATGAATGTCAATATTGATATGATTTCAGAAGTGATGTTAGAAGATGAAATGCGCATTGATTTTACATGTAGTCAAGATGATCAACAAAATCTAGATCAGGCATTATCTTTGGTTAAAGAAAAACATCCAAGAATTCAGATTTATCAAAATCGACAAGTTGTAAAAATTAAGGTAGAAAGTGATGAAATGAAAGAAGAAGTTGGTGTTGCGGCACATTTTTTTACGGTATTAGGAAAAAATCAAATTCCTTTATTACAGGTTACAACTTCTGAAGTTTCAATTTCATGTGTTATACCTTTAGAATATGAAAGTCTTGCTTTAACAGAAATTCAAAAAGAATATAAATAGGAGGAAGAAAATGGAACCAATTTTTGAAGGAAGTGCAGTGGCACTTGTATTACCAATGTTAGATGATGGAAGTATTGATTATGAAGGTTTTAAAAGACAGGTTCAAAGAATGATTGATGGAGGTGTTCAAGCTCTTTTAGTCAATGGAACAACTGGAGAAACACCAACAATTCATATTGATGAAGAATTTGAATTGACAAAGATTGTCATGGAAATGACAAAAGGAACAGGAGTCAAAGTCATTGCTGGAGCGGGATCAAATGATACCGAAACAGCATTAAAGAAAGCCAAGTTTGCTAAAGAAGTTGGTGCTGATGCTATTTTGGTTGTCACACCATATTATAATAAAACAAGTCAAAGAGGTTTAATTGAACATTATACTTATATTGCTGATCGTGTAGATATTCCAATGATTCTTTATAATGTACCAGGTCGTACAGGAATGAATATTACTGTAGATACAGTTGTTGAACTGGCTAAGCATAAAAATATTAAAGCTATGAAAGATGCTACAGATAATATTGCTTATGCTATGGATGTTTTAACACAAACAAGAGATTTAGATTTTGATATGTATAGTGGTTGCGATGATAATATTTTACCTTTTATTGCAGCTGGAGGAAAAGGTGTTATTTCTGTTTTATCTAATCTTTATCCAAGAGAAACTGAAAAATTTGCTCAGGCTGTTTTACATGGTGATATGGAACTAGCTAAAGAAATGGCATATGATTTCAATGATATCAGTAAATATTTATTTATAGATGTCAATCCAATTATGCCAAAAGCTGCACTTCATCATATGGGTGTCTGTGGAGAAATGGTGAGAAGACCATTGATTCCAACAACTGAAGCAAATAAGAAATTATTATTTGAAGCAATGGAAAAATTTGAAAAGAAGGGTTATTAAAAATGAATGTATTGGTATGTGGTTACGGCTTAATGGGTAAGAAGGTTGCTCAAGCCGTTAGAGACAACGAACAAATGAATTTAATAGGCGTTGTTTCGCCTGTTTTTGAAGCGAAAATTGACGAAAAAATGTACACTTCAATCAATGAAGTGAAAGAAAAAATAGATGCTATTATTGATTTTTCACATCCTGATTTATTAAGTGATATTTTAAAATTTGGTGTGAAAAATCATTGTGCCTTGGTTCTAGCGACAACAGGATACAATGAACAACAAATTTTACATATTGAAGAAGCTTCATCTCAAATTCCTATTTTTCAATCATATAATACATCTTTTGGTGTCTCTATGCTGACAAAGATTGTCAAAGAAGTTGCGAAAGAATTTTATCAAAATGGATATGATATTGAAATTATTGAAAAACATCATAATCAAAAAATAGATGCACCTAGTGGAACAGCTAAACTTTTATATGATGTGATCCATGAAGATATTGAGGAAACTAAAGAAGTTTATGATCGTTCTACAGTTCATCATAAACGTGAAAGAAATGAAGTTGGTATTCAATCTGTCCGTGCTGGAACAATTTTTGGGGAACATACTGTTTTATTTGCGGGACATGATGAAATTATTGAAGTGAAACATACAGCTTTATCTAAAGAAGTCTTTGTTCAAGGAGCTATTTCAGCGTGCTTGAAAATTGCTGATAAGGAAAATGGTTTATTTAGCTTAAAGAATTTATATTAACAAGAGGGGAATATAATGGTATTACAAACACAATTTGCACAAATTAGAGATCGTAGTTTATATATAGATGATGTGAATGCAATGGATCTTGTCAAAAAATATGGAACACCACTTTATATTATGAGTGAGGGACATATTAGACATCAGTTTGAAGAATTAAAAACAAAATTTTTAGATAAATATGATAATGTTTTACCTTTATTCGCTTCAAAATCATTTAGCTGTTTAGAAATCTATCGAATTGCTAGTGAATATGGAGTGGGTATTGATTGTGTCAGTGCTGGAGAAATCTCTATTGCTTTAAAAGCTGGCTTTGATCCGCATAAAATTTATTTCCATGGAAATAACAAGCTTCCTTCTGAAATAGATTATGCTATTGCACATGATGTTGATCACTTTGTCATTGATAATTTTTATGAAATTGAACTGGTTGAAAAAATAGCAACACAGTATGATAAGACTATTTATGCTACAGTCCGTGTTGTACCAGAAATTAAAGCTGGAAGTCATGGCTATATTCAAACAGGACATAAAGATACAAAATTTGGATTTAGTGCCAGAAATGGTATTTATCTAAAAGCCATTCAACAGATTGTAGATTCTTCACATATTGAATTTGAAGGAATTCATTGTCATATTGGTTCACAGGTTTTTGATTTATATGCATATATAAGTGCTATGCATCGATTTGTTCATTTTGCCTATGAAATATATGATGAATTAGGTGTTATGGTCAAGAAAATTAATGCTGGTGGAGGATATGGTATTGCGTATACAAAAAAAGATGAGCCACTAGAATTTGAAACAATTACATCAGAAATCATGAATATTATTAAAGATGGGTATGATCGTCGTGGTTGGGAAATGCCAATGGTTTTGGTTGAACCAGGACGTTATGTTGTTGGAAATGCTGGTATTACACTTTATACTGTGGGAGCAGTGAAAGATATACCAGAAGTTCGTACATATATGAGTGTAGATGGAGGAATGACTGATAATATTAGAACAGCATTATATGATGCACAATATGATGGTGTCATTGTTAATAAAGCTTATGAACGCCGTGATACAAAAGTTACAGTTGCTGGAAAAATTTGTGAATCAGCAGATATTGTAGTCAAGGAAATCATGTTGCCTTATCCAGAACCTGGTGATATATTTGCTCAATTTTCTACAGGAGCTTATCATTATTCAATGTCATCCAATTATAATCAAATTCCTAAACCTGCTGTGGTGTTTACATATCAAGGGAAATCAAAATTAGTTATTAGAAGACAGACATTTGAAGATTTGGTTGCTTATGATGTACAAGAGGACTATCAATAAAGAATGACTTTTATAGTTCATTCTTTTTTTGTTCGATATTTTCTAAAAAGCTATATAATGCTTTATTTTTATGATCTTGATGCCAGACAATATGGATATCAAAAGATTGATGGAAATCTTTCATAGGTAAAAAACAAAGATATTTTTGATAAGCATAATAGTCTTTAATAAAATCAGCTAAAATAGCAGTATCATCATGTATAGCAATGTTCATTAAAATTTCATCTAAGTCATGACTGATAAAGTGGGGATCACTAGAATCCATAATGACATGTGTTTGATTTTTGATTTCAAAATAATCAACTTTCTCTTTGTACGCAAGAGGATGATTTTTATTTAATGCGACGACAAAAGGATAAGAATGGATAAAGCATGAAGACATTTCTTCTGAAAAGTGTTGATTATATTGTCCAATACTGGCAGTAAAAATACAATCAACCTCATGATTTCTTAACATGTCTTCAAGTTGATTTCTAGATTCACGATATAACTGAATATCGATTTGAGGATAGCTTTGATAAAAATTCTGAATGATATCAATCATTAAACAATGTTCAATACCTTTTAAATATCCAATTTTTAAACGCCCAACATTTTCATGATTTAAATATTGAATAGTTTGATAACATTCCTGATCTGCTTCTAATAGTTTTAAAGCACTTTTTAAAAAGATATGTCCTTTTTGGGTTAATGTCACATTTTTCTTTGTTCGTTCAAACAAAGAAAATCCTAGTGTTTCTTCTAAGTTTTTAATATGATTTGTGACAGCAGTCTGAGATATAAAAAGATTTTGTCCAGCTTTGGTAAAATTGAGTGTTCGAGATATTTCTACAAAACATTTTAATTGTTGAATATTCATACAATCTCCTTACTATTAATAACTTTTGATTATTATAACATGATATATTGATATTAGACAATTATTGATAAATACAACATAATATAAGAAAATAAGAGGAGTTTGATTATGAAAAAGATAATAATATATATAGTGGGTTTGAATTTTATGGCTTTAGGTATTGTCTTAAATATATCTACAGGATTAGGTGTTGCAGCATTATCAAGTTCTATTTACGCAACAAGTCAGATTTTTCATTTGTCATTAGGAACTGCATCTATTATTTGGTATTTGTTGTTTGTAGTCATTCAGTGTTGTTTATCAAACAAAATAACAAAGGAATATATCTTAGAAATACCTCTTTCTTTTGTATTTGGTTATTTAAATGATTTTTATGATTATATCATCAATATTCATTCTTCTTCGTATGTTGAATCATTTCTTTTATTATGTTTAGCTTTATTGTTTATATCATTAGGTGTTTATTTGACAAGTGAAACAAATCTTATTTTAAATCCAGGGGATGGTATTGTGAAAACAATAAGTACTGTTTTTCATCAACCTTTTTATAATGTTAAAAATATTTTTGATATATCTATGATTGTATGTTCAATGACGCTCAGTTTAGTCACTCAAAATCCATTCATGGGTATTGGTATAGGAACAATTATTTCTGCGTTTATGATAGGAAGATTGATTAAAATATGGACAAATAGTCTTCAAAAAAGATTATTTTCATAGAAATATGTATAAAGTCAAAGGTTTTGTTCATAATTCCACTATGAGGTGAAATTATGAAGAATCTAAAAAAAGTGATTTTTATTTTCATGGTTATGATGTTATGTGTCGGAGTCGAAGCCAAAAGTGAAATGCCTAAATATAAAATTATTGGAAATAGCTATCAACAAAAAGATATAGATGAAATGTATGAGGTTAAAAATCAATTATTAAAAGATTATAAAGAATGGGTAAAAGGTGTTGATAATCCTGATCAGGTTCTTGCAGATCATCAAGAAGATTATCAGGCAACATTTCGACAAGGTGTTTATACGATTACACTAGGGAATGGTGAAGGAAAAACATTAACAGGAGATCTTAAAGTCAATTATTGTGAATCAACACAAGATATTGAAACCAAATCATTGATATGGGATTGGTTATTTTAAATAATGGTAAGGGATAATAAACTGTTTGATAACAGGTGATATTGTCCCTTTTTTGATATTTTATGGAATGGATGAGTGAATTATCATATTTTGATTTCAATTTATAAAAGAAAAATGATATTATATGTGATAAGGAGGAACAATAATGAAACAATTAAATAAAGCAGACAATAAAAATATCATCTATCCTATCTTTGAAGAGCAAAAGATTGATTCCAAGATCATTGATACACTTCAATTTGATATCAATGATACTATCAATAGAAACTTTGGTGAAGTTACCAAAGTTTACACTCTTGGCAAATATCCTTTTACCTTTATTCTATTTGTTGGGCTTGGAAAAAAAGAGGCGTTTTCAACAGCTAAATTAAGAAAGCTGGTTGCCAAGATTTCCTGTCATGTTCAGGAACATATGAATCTTGTCATTGATCATCTAGGTGATGATGTCATCAGCAGATCGTCATTCGTCAGAGTATGGGTGGAATCTCATATCACTTCGCAGTATCAGGAACAAAAGATTGGTCATGATCCAAAGGACATCATTGATTTGGACATCATCTCATCTGTCTATCTGGATCGTGCCATCAAGTTTGGAAGCGTTTATGGTGAAGGCATCAACTATGCCAGAAGACTGTCAGATACACCATCCAATCTGATGACACCAGCCACAATGGCAGAGGAAGCCGTTCAACTGGCCAAGGAATATGACATGGAATATCTGATACTGTCCAAGACAAAACTGGAAGAGATGAAAGCCGGAGGAATTCTGGCAGTCAATCAGGGAAGCCAGATACCAGCCTACATGATTGTATTAAAATATACCCATAATGGAGATGCCAAACATCAGGCAGTGATAGGGAAAGGAATCACATTTGATTCAGGAGGATATAACCTAAAGGGAAACAGCTATGGAATGAAGTATGACATGTGTGGAGGCGCAGATGTTCTAGGAATCATGAAGATTCTCGCAGGAATACAGGCCAAAACCAATGTCTATGGAATCATTCCCGTGACAGAGAACCTGGTGAATGGAAAGGGCTATAAGCCACAGGATGTCATCACGACAATGTCAGGGAAGACAGTGGAAGTTGTCAGCACCGATGCAGAAGGGCGATTGATTCTATGTGATGCAATCACTTATGCCCAGAAGCTGGGAGCAACTCGTTTAATTGATTTAGCTACTTTAACAGGGGCTTGTGTAAATGCCTTAGGTGATGTTTATACAGGTGTTTTTGCCAATGATGATGAATATTATCATGAATTTGAACAAGCTATGAAAGCAGCTGATGAAAAGGGATGGCGTTTACCATTGGATCAGGCATATCTCGATAAATTGAAATCAAATAGTGCAGATCTTAAAAATTCAGCTGGAAAACCTGGTGCTGGGGCAAGCATTGCAGCAAATTTCTTAGAATCATTTGTTGAAAAAGATACGCAATGGATTCATTTGGATATTGCAGGAACTGCTGACCAGGATGGTACTGGAGCAACCGGGGCTATGATTCGTAGTGTTGTTGAAATGATGAAATAAATAAGATAAAAAAAGCTTTAATAATGAACATTAAGGCTTTTTTACTATTCTATTTAATTATAGTGTCATTCGATATTTGGTATTGTACTTTTTCATTTCAGTTATATAAAATAACAGAGGTGAAAAGTGAATATGAAAAAACAATTTATATGATGAGATATGGAGAAATTTTATTTAATCAATTAGGAAAAATTTAAGGATGGTGTGATTCTCCATTAACTGAATATGGAATCAAACAAGTATTAGGAGCTAAAAAATATTTTGCTGATCACCATATTATACTTGACCACGCATATAGTTGTGAATATCTTAATCCGACTAGGGATATGTATGATTATTATTTTCGAAATTTTGCTGGAGAAACAAGGGGACAAGTACGAAAAAGAATGTTGGAAACATGTCAAGATATTGTAAAAGAAGATAATCAAAATATTTTAATTGTATCTCATGTAGGAGATTGTTGTCATTTTTTATGGAATATTGTTTCAGAAGATAAATATCAAGATATAAGAAAAAAGGTTTTAAGAATAGTTGTATATTAAAATATGAAAATAGTGTATAAAAGTTTATTGAAATTTTATATCTGATTTTTGATTATCCGCATAAACACTATACTTTCAAACATTTTGAAGTATAGAAAACTATTCATTTTACCACGAATTTACCACGATTGAATGAGCCTTGATATGACACAAAAACAACATGGGAGATAGCACAAATATCTGTGTATCTCCCGTTTTTCATTCATGTAGTATGATTATTTTACTCTGATTTCAAATTTCAAGATTGCTTTCATCATTTCTGTATGGATTTGACCTTTTAATTCTTCATCAACCTGCATAATGATTTTACCACTTTCAGAGTGGTAAAACGGACGCAAGCATAATTTACATATATAAGCGTCATAAAACTTCAAAATCTCTCTTATGGCAGTTTCATTTCCAGCAGACGCTTGACATATTACTTTTAATGTAGGGTAGCCATATTCTTTTTTCATTGGTTCAATTCCTTTCTTTCAATACTGTTTTTAGTTTCTTCAATCCGTTACTTCTTCTGCGATAAATAGCAGAACGTGATACATGATATAATTCGGCTATTTCTTGGTCGCTCATACTTTGAAAATAGCGTAATAGAATTACATCACGCTCTTTATTCGATAACTTATATAAAGCAACAGCAAGTTTCTCATTTGATATTTGAATTGTAAAATTCAAGACTTCAAACGAAATGTAATCACAAGAATAGTTATCCTTAGTTACACATTCAACATTTTTCGTATCTGATAATTCACAGAATAAAACTTCACGCTTAGAACGTCTTGCAAACTGTCTGTTTCTGTTTTTTACTGTGCATTTAATAACAGTCATCATCAAAGCATTAAACTGTATTCTAACGATATGCTCGAAAGAAGATGGGTTCATAATCTCACCTCCTTTCCGCATACGCTGAAATATATAAACGGAGATACCGTCTATATCTTTGGAAAATACAAAAAGAAGAACAAGAAAAAAGTCCGTACAAAATATACCGTCTGTACGAACTTTTAATATTGTAAAATATTTAGTTGTTGATAAAATGCTGTTAGGTAGTGCATAATCGTATAAGATTATTCCTAAAACTTTCCACAGCAGTTACTTTCAATGCTTTTATATCTTGCTTTTTTAGTCCTATCATAATAACCTTTCTTATCATAATTGCAAATTTATAAATTCATTAGTATTAAAACTGAAATTCAAATACATTACTAAAATCATTGTTCAAGACATAATAAACTTTATTTTTTTCTGTAGAATATACAAATGAAACCCTAGTTGCCCACAAGTCTTTTTGAGAAACAGATTTTAATACTTTAAATGCGTCATTTACTGAAAAATCTTTATCATATCCTGCCAATAACTCTTTAGCCACTTCGTATCTTGTATCCCCAGAAACAATGTACGGCTTTGTTATATCTGGTTTTAGAATAGAATAATTTGTAATAAGTGAAAAATTTTCTTGTTCATATCTATACCCAATTCCAGGTTCAATAATTAAAACTCGTCCTTTTTTATCAGAAAGCATAGCTTGCATAGTAGCATCTGGTGCATAAATAATTTTTTTCTTTTTAACAATGTCCAAGGCTTTATCAAAAGAAATCTCTGCCTTAATGAATTTTTCTGTTAATTCAGATATTGTAATACAATCCTCGCTTTCTATATACCTTGCATTTTCATTACCATGAACATAAAGAAGTGTTCCTACATTACCATTTTTATTTATCCCATGAAATGAATGATACAGACCGTCAGGCATTTTAATACCAATATAAAATCTATTTTCTTCGGTAATTACAGTATGATCCCATACAGAAAGGTCAATATCAAAATTAAAACCAACAATTTTATCTATACCATTGTAAACAAATCTTGTACACATATAATCACTCCTCAAAATACTATTTCAAATAGTCATTTAACTAATCTAATTAGTATTTTAAAATGTTTTTAAACTCAAACATATTATATTCGCACGTTTCGATTGAATAGCCTGAACTAAAGTAGGCTAAAGAGAGGGTAAACATAACGCTATTGCGCCCTACTAAACCCTTTTCTCCTGAAAATTTCGTTTCGTGCAATAAGAGATTAAACCAGGGTTCATCTACTTGTTTTTTGCCTTCTGTACCGCTTAAAACCGTTAGACTTGAACGAGTAAAGCCCTTATTATCTGTTTGTTTGAAAGACCAATCTTGCCATTCTTTGAAAGAATAACGGTAATTGGGATCAAAAAATTCTACATTGTCCGTTCTTGGTATACGAGCAATCCCAAAATGATTGCACGTTAGATCAACTGGCAAAGACTTTCCAAAATATTCTCGGATATTTTGCGAGATTATTTTGGCTGCTTTGACAGATTTAAATTCTGATTTTGAAGTCACATAGACTGGCGTTTCTAAAACAAAATATGCTTGATAACCTTTATCAGATTTGATAATTAACGTAGGCATAAAACCTAAATCAATAGCTGTTGTTAAAATATCGCTTGCTGAAATAGTTTCTTTTTCCGTGTGAATATCAAAATCAATAAAGAAGGTATTGATTTGTCTTAAATTGTTTTCAGAATGTCCTTTAGTGTATGAACGGTTTTCGTCTGCATACGTACCATAACGATAAACGTTTGGTGTCCAATGCGTAAATGTATCTTGATTTTCGTGAATCGCTTCTTCGGAAGTCAGAACAACGCCACGTCCGCCAATCATGCTTTTTTTTGAGCGATACGCAAAAATAGCCCCTTTACTTTTACCTGGCTTGGTAGTGATTGAGCGAATTTTACTATTTTTAAATTTGTACTTTAACAAGCCGTCATGAAGCACAGTTTCTACAACAAAAGGGATATTCATTCAGCTGTTCTCCTTTCTTACGAAAATTAATTAGTTAGAAGCTACGATCAAAGTTGAATCACAACAAAAAAGGCAATCAACTAAGTTTTTCTTAATTGATTGCCTGGTATCTTCTTAAAGACTTGAAATCCCCTCAAAAACCCGATATAATGGGTTTACAGATATTTAAGTATCTGATTAATAAAGTAATTAAATACTTTACCAAATTTTGGGTCTCGACTTCTTTAATTGATTGGTGGTAATCAATTAAGGCTCGCAGTTAAAGTTTCTCAGGCTTTAACTGGTCGTGGCTCTTTTTTTGTATTCTTTATTCAGTTCGTTGTTTCGTTATATCTAGTATATCGCTTTTTAAAAAAATAAGCAATGATTTCGTGCATTATTCACACGAAATCATTGCTTTTTTCTTCTTCCATTTCTAACTCCAATGTTACTTGTTCTGTTTCTGGTTCTGGTTCTGTTGGCTCATTTGGGATTAAATCCACTACTAGCGTTGAGTTAGTTAACTTTGCAATTTGTTCTAGTGTTTTTATGGTTGGATCTGATTTTCCTGATTCTATTCGTGAATAATTTGATCTACTCATTTCTAATTCTTGGGAGAATTTTTCTTTTGATTTGGTACCTCTCATCTTTTTTAAGCTTTCTCTAAATGCTAGTTCCAAGTTTCTCCCCCCTCTTTTTGTGTCATAAAATTCACGCTTTATTTAAATTATAGCTTTTAATATCTTAATAAACAAGTGATTAATCACTTGTGATTTGTGATTAATATATAAAAGCCCTCTTTAAAGGGCTTTTATGTTTATTTTGAAAAAGAGATAAAATCAATATATCCCTTTTCCCCAATTTTTACAACGGCATTGTAGGGCTTTTTCTCTTTGTTTTTGATTCCTTTTACCAGGGTTTCTTTTCCCTCCAGTAATTCTTTTACATTCGTTTTGGTTAGTTTTTTCTTTCTAAAATGTTCAGCTAAAGTAAACTTACATTCAGGATAATTTGAACAACCATAAAACGATTTTTTTAATACAATATTGTTGCCACACTTAGGACATTTTCCTACAAGGGGTCCCGAGCGCTTAGTGGGAATTTGTACCCCTTATCGATACAAATTCCCACTAAGCGCTCGGGACCTCTTTAGCTTCTTGGAAGCTGTCAGTAGTATATCTAATAATTTATCTCCATTCCCTTTAGTAACGTGTAACTTTCCAAATTTAAAAAAGCGACTCATAGAATTATTTCCTCCCGTTAAATAATAGATAACTATTAAAAATAGACAATACTTGCTCATAAGTAACGGTACTTAAATTGTTTACTTTGGCGTGTTTCATTGCTTGATGAAACTGATTTTTAGTAAACAGTTGACGATATTCTCGATTGACCCATTTTGAAACAAAGTACGTATATAGCTTCCAATATTTATCTGGAACATCTGTGGTATGGCGGGTAAGTTTTATTAAGACACTGTTTACTTTTGGTTTAGGATGAAAGCATTCCGCTGGCAGCTTAAGCAATTGCTGAATCGAGACTTGAGTGTGCAAGAGCAACCCTAGTGTTCGGTGAATATCCAAGGTACGCTTGTAGAATCCTTCTTCAACAATCAGATAGATGTCAGACGCATGGCTTTCAAAAACCACTTTTTTAATAATTTGTGTGCTTAAATGGTAAGGAATACTCCCAACAATTTTATACCTCTGTTTGTTAGGGAATTGAAACTGTAGAATATCTTGGTGAATTAAAGTGACACGAATGTTCAGTTTTAATTTTTCTGACGATAAGTTGAATAGATGACTGTCTAATTCAATAGACGTTACCTGTTTACTTATTTTAGCCAGTTTCGTCGTTAAATGCCCTTTACCTGTTCCAATTTCGTAAACGGTATCGGTTTCTTTTAAATTCAATTGTTTTATTATTTGGTTGAGTACTTTTTCACTCGTTAAAAAGTTTTGAGAATATTTTATATTTTTGTTCATGTAATCACTCCTGAAGTGATTACATCTGTAAATAAATACAGAAGTTAAACGATTTGTTTGTAATTTTAGTTATCTGTTTAAAAAGTCATAAGATTAGTCACTGGTAGGAATTAATCTAACGTATTTATTTATCTGCGTAATCACTGTTTTTAGTCTGTTTCAAAACAGTAGATGTTTTATCTACATTACGCATTTGGAATACCAACATGACGAATCCCTCCTTCTTAATTACAAATTTTTAGCATCTAATTTAACTTCAATTCCTATTATACACAAAATTTTAAGAAAGTCAATAAATAATCATAATTTTCTAATTGTGTTATTGACTACACTAATTCAATTAGCTAGAATTGTGTTTGTATGATATTTTGAATGAGGTGCATAACTATGAAAACCACTAAAGAAGCAGTAATAAAAGCAACATCAGACTTAGCAGATGAAAAAGGATTAAATAACGTTTCGTTAAAAGCTGTTGCTCAAAAATTAAACATTCGTACACCATCTTTATATAATCACATAGAAAGTTTAGATAATCTTCTTTTAGAAGTTGCTCATAATGGTATGCGTGACATGAATGAAAGAATGATGAAAATTGCCGTTGGAAAAATAGGGAAAGAAGCAATTAAGTTAGTTTCTATCGAATACCTAAACTATATGATTGAACACCCCGGAGTTTATGAAACAATTCAATGGGCTGTGTGGCACGGAACAGAGGAAACAGCAACCATTTTTAACAACTATCTTTCATTATTAACTACTCTTATCCAATCGTGCAGTCTTAACAAAGACAAAACACTTGAAATATTAAATATGCTTACTGGAATAATTCACGGTTATACAACTTTGCAATTAGGAAACGCTTTTTCTGCCTCAGATAAAGTTAGATTTGAATTAGCTGAAGCGATAGATACTTTATTAGTCGGGATTTTCCAGAAGTATAAATAATATATTTAGGCTTGCAAATCAATACAGAACTGCAAGCCTTTTTCTTTTATCCTACAATCTTCCAGTTGCTATTCCTTATATAGCCCAAACTTGTACCGTGACAATTTCATTGATATTATCCGATTTACCACAAATCAAATTTTATCTTTTCTTCCTCTTGATTACCCTCCACAGAAAAGAAAAAGCCCTGTCAAGAGCCTTGCCACCATTGGTGGTGCTTTGCACTCTTTACTGGGCTTTTTGTTTGCTGTATCTTCTACAAAGAGGAAAAAAGTTATTCGTCCTCATCATCAAAATGGTTATTTTTCAATACTTCCCGTAATAATTCCATATCTTCTTTTGAATTGGGGTTTATCATTTTTACGACTTGATAAGGTGTCCTATATTTATGTCCCTCTATGCTTTCCCCGAACATATCCATGCTGTATAAATCATCATAGCGGTCTAACAGTTTTTGAAACTTCAAATGCTGGATAAATTCTTTGATTGGATAAAGGTCGGACGCTACAATACTTTTCCCGTTGATGTAGTCGGTAATATATTCCCGTAACTTTTCCAACTCATATTCCAGCCATTCTTCCTCGCTGTCAAAGAAGTTGTCATAATGTCCATGTTTTAGTTCTGCATTTAATCGTTCTTCAATTCTTAAAAACTGGCAGACTTCCTTTTCGGATTGATTAACATACTTCCATTCTCCCGATAATAATTCATTGGGCATTACACCCAGCACGTCCATTATCTTTTCTAATGTATCAAAGGTAGGAAAATTCACACCTCGTTCAATCTTGGAAAGGCTCTGCATATTGATACCGATTTTATCCGCAAGTTCCTGTTGTTTCATTCCTCTGTGTTTTCTTATGGTCTGTATGTTCTCTCCTAAGAAACTGATTTTCTTTTCATAATGCTCCATAACTTAGTATAACCGCTCCTTTCGTTGCTTTTCTTGGTATTTATAAGCATATCATACTTAATCTACATCTAAAAGTCAACAAAAACTTCTTGACAAGTAATTCTAATGGCGTTATTATCGTATCAGATAGAGTGATTAAGCACGATAGGGTCAATCACACGCTTGAGTAAGCATAGAGAAGATACATTTTCACTTTGATAGCATGAATAAGCATGGACTATCAGACCGAAAATAGTGGTTTCCAAAAGGGGCTGGCTGGACGGGGCACGTCCCCCAGACGTGTTCGGACAGACAGTTCCTTTTGGAAAAGGAACGCCTAAAGGCGTTCGCAGAGGGCGTATATGTAACACCGCCCTGCGTATACATGTCATAGTACCTAGAAACTGTGATAAATAAAGGAAAAAACACGATTTTTACCCGCAAAAAACGGGGCATACGAAAGGAGCAATGCACTATAACTACACACAAAAATTTATCCGTTAAGATTGATTACATCAGCATTGTATTTGAAACGGCAACCGCTGAAGATATAATCATGCACATTTTAGATTTACCGACTGACATTTTCAATGTTTATCCAGCAATGATAAAATTCAAGACTTATCAAGCACGCTGGCAGATTGGAGATATTTATGTATCGGGGGACGCAAGAAAGACAGAGGATAACCCACAGGGGCTAGGCTGTTATCTTGTTATGACTGGCAGAGGTTGTGATGATATTTTCCGTATTCTCGACAGTAGGAATTATACCTTTGGGGATATGTTTCGACGCTGTGAGCGAAGATACGGACTGGATAACTTTCATTTCACAAGACTTGATATTGCCATTGATGATAAGAACGAAAAGCCATTCTTTACCATAGAGCAGATAAAGAAGAAATGCGAAAAAGAGGAATTTATTTCTAATAGTGAGGGCTACCACTTTGACGAAAGCAAGTTTGATGATTTCGACACCGCAAAGACTGTTTATATCGGTGCTGGTAAATCGGGATTATCCTACCGCTTTTATGATAAGGATAAGGAAGTCTGTTCAAAACATAATAAGACACTTGATGAAGTCGGCAGTTGGAAACGGACAGAAATGCAACTGCGTGATGATAAGGCTCATGTTTTTGCCATGACATTCAAAGACAGACCGCTGGAACTTGGGGAACTGGCTTTCGGGCTATTAGCAAACAACCTACGCTTTGTCGTGCCAAACAGAAATGAAAGTAATAAGAGCAGATGGAAAACGTGTCGGTTTTGGGAACGATTTTTAGGGGCTGTGGAAGTCTTGAAACTGCAAGTACCGAAACTACATAATTCCCTTGAGGAAACACAGCAATGGCTCACAGAGGGTGGCGTGATTTCTGCTGTCAAAAGTTTTTATTTCTTAGAAGAACATGATGCATTAGGTGGACTGGAAAAAGTGGGAACTATGCTTGACAGGGCAAGATACAGCAGTTCCCTTTCCAGTAAATTAACCGCCCACTTACAGAGGATAGACCGCACCGACCTTATCCCCTATATCCAGTATGACACGAAACATGGGAAAGGGGGTATCTGATGAATAACAACGATATTCCCGTATGGGAAAAATACACCCTTACCATTGAAGAAGCGTCAAAGTATTTCCGTATCGGAGAAAACAAGTTAAGACGCTTGGCAGAGGAAAACAAGGACGCTGGCTGGCTCATTATGAATGGCAACCGCATACAGATTAAACGCCGACAGTTTGAAAAGGTCATTGATAAATTGGACGCAATCTAATGCAAATGAGCCTTGTATGTGTTATGATGAATACAAGTCATATCAAGGCTCTTTCCAACAAGGAAAGGAGCAGACACCATGAAAGAAAAAAGACGGGATAGTAAAGAACGTATCCTGCATACTGGAGAGAGCCAACGAACAGACGGAAAATACTTATATAAATATGTAGACGCATTTGGAAACACAAAATATGTGTATGCTTGGAGATTGACACCCACAGACCCGACACCAAAGGGAAAACGGGAAAAACCCTCACTTCGTGAACTGGAACAGCAGATAAGACGGGATATTGAGGACGGTATCGACAGCACAGGCAAGAAAATGACGCTTTGCCAACTCTACGCCAAACAGAACGCACAGAGGGCAAATGTGAAGAAAAGCACACAGAAACAACGGAAACAACTCATGCGGTTATTGAAAGAGGACAAGTTAGGTGCTAGGAGCATTGATACGATAAAACCCTCTGACGCTAAAGAATGGGCGTTACGCATGAAAGACAAAGGCTTTTCCTATAACACTATTAACAACCATAAACGCTCGTTAAAAGCGTCATTCTATATCGCCATACAAGACGATTGTGTAAGGAAAAACCCTTTTAATTTCAAGTTAAGTGAAATCATAGAAAATGATACCAAAGAGAAAGTAGTATTGACAGAGGAACAGGAACAAGCCTTACTGTCATTCATCAAGACGGATAACGTGTATCACAAGTATTATGATGATGTGCTGATACTGTTAAAGACAGGACTTCGTATCTCGGAACTGTGCGGACTGACAGTAGCCGATATTGATTTCAAGAATGAGGTTGTGGTTATCGACCACCAGTTATTAAAGAGCAAGGAACAGGGCTATTATATTGAAACGCCTAAGACAAAGAGTGGAACAAGGCAAGTGCCATTAAGCAGAGAAACGATACAGGCATTTCAACGGGTCATAAGGAAACGCACAAAAGGGAAACTGATAGAGATAGACGGATACAAAGATTTTCTGTTCGTCAATCCGAAAGGCAATCCTAAAGTTGCGATTGATTACAACGCCTTATTTGTCCGTATGGTAAAGAAATATAACAAACACCACAAGGATAACCCCTTGCCACATATCACACCACATACGCTACGCCATACGTTCTGCACAAGACTGGCAAGCAAGAACATGAACCCGAAAGATTTACAGTATATCATGGGACATTCAAACATCAGTATCACAATGAACTGGTATGCTCATGCGTCCATAGATACCGCAAAATCAGAGGTTCAGCGTCTAATCGCATAAGAAGTATTTACCACGATTTTAACCACGCTTGATAGCGAAAATATAAGAAGATAGACCTAGATATGTGAGGTTTACCACAAAAGCAAAATGCCCGTAGAGCCTATAAAATAAGGCTTTGCGGACATTTGAGAAGATATAAAAAGATAGTCAAAAAGACATATATGATTTATGAAAAATTATTTATCCCAGAACCAGTAAACAAATGAAAGGAGATTTAAAAATGAAAGTATTAATGATTAATGGAAGTCCACATGCGAAAGGTAATACAAGAATTGCTCTTGATGAAATGATTAAAATATTTGATCAGGAAGGTATTGAAACAGAAATCATTCAGGTTGGTCAAAAGGATATAAGAGGTTGCATTGCATGTATGACGTGTAAAAAAGGAGCAAATCAATGTGTTTTTGATGATATTGTTAATGAAGTAGCTCAAAAGTTTGAACAATGTGATGGATTAGTTGTTGGAACCCCTGTTTATTACGGTTCTGCTAATTCAACATTAATATCTTTTTTAACAAGATTGTTTTATAGTACATCTTTTGATAAAACAATGAAAGTTGGAGCAAGTGTAGTTGTTGCTAGACGTGGTGGTATTTCATCAACTTATGATGAAATCAATAAATTCTTTGCTATTTCAGGAATGCCTATTGCTTCTACACAATATTGGAATGCAATTCATGGAAGAGAGCCCGGGTAAGCTTTACAAGATGAAGAGGGATTGCAAACAATGCGTGTTCTTGCAAGAAATATGGCATTCTTGTTAAAGAGTATTCATGATGGAAAAGAAAAATATGGATTACCAGAAAAAGAAGAATTCCATAGAACGAATTTTATTCGATGATAAGACCATTCATAATTGAATGGTTATTTTTTGTTATGTAGATAAAAAGTATTGATAAATAAAGAGTAACTTTATTTTTAAAAGATGCTATTATTTAAAGTTTGATTATATGTGTATATTTTTATACAATGAAATAAAGGAGATGAAATCATGGATGAACAAATGAAGATTATCAAAGAAATATGCATGAATGAAAAGAGTGTCAGTCCAATTGAAATAGTTAAAAAATTAATGAAATGTCAAGATGTTCCTATTCACGGACCTGTTCATCATATTATTGATGGATATGCTTTTTTAACAGCTATGCATAATGCTGGAGTTACATTTGATTTTTCAAAAGCATTAGATGAACTAGAAGTCAGAGGAAAGAAAATGCCAGGAGCGACTTGTGGGCAATGGGGAATTTGTGGTTCAAGTGCTTCTGTCGGAGCTGCTTTAGCGATTATTCATCAAACAACACCACTATCAAATAATGAATATTATAAAGATAACTTAAGACTCACTTCTTTAGCACTTGGAAACATAGCTGAAATTGGTGGACCAAGATGTTGTAAAAGAAATGCTTATATTTCTTTGAAAACAGCTATTCAGTTTGTGAAAGAACATTATAATATTGTATTAGATGATAGTGATGAAAAATGTGAGTTTTCTAAGTCAAATCAACAATGTCTAAAAGAGCGTTGTCCGTTTTATAAGCAATAAAAATGACTGATGCAAATCAGTCATTTACTCTTTAATGTATTTATTCATGAATTCAATAATTGTACTTTCGCATAGCTTTGGATTAACAAGATAACTTTGGGCATGTCCAGCACCTTCAACAATCAATAAATCTTTTTCAGCACTACATGCATTATAGAGATCATAGACCATATATGTAGGCACAAAATTATCTTGATCTCCATGTATAAATAAAGTTGGTGTTTTAGATTTTTTAACTTGATTAATTGTTGATGCTTCTTTGAAACTATATCCTACTCTTTTTTTACTTAATAGTGTTGCTGTTGGTAAAATAAGTGGCGCAGGGATATGTCTTTGATTTAATTCATGTTTGAATTCATCAAGAACACTTGTAAAACCACAATCTGAAATAATACATTTGACATCATCAGGTAGTTTTTCACCACTTGCCATTAAAACAGTAGCACTTCCCATTGATATACCATGTAAAACAATCTGTAAATCTTTATGAAAATATTCTTTCACTTGATCAATCCATTGAATACAATCTAATCTATCTAACCACCCAAATCCAATATATGTTCCTTCACTTTCACCATGGGCACGATTATCGGGTAATAAAATATGGAATCCTAAATCATGATAAAATTTAATATAATAAGCATATTCTTTCAAATTATATGAACGATAACCATGCACTGCAATCAATACCTTATTAGTATCCCTATCTGCTTTTAAAAATTTAGCTTTCAGTTTTAATCCATCATGTGAAGTCATTTCCCATGTTTCAAAATGTTGTTGTTTTAACCAAGGAATATATTTTTCAATACGAGGATCTACTTTAGGTTTTTGTTTATTTAAAGGTGTATCTTTACGACATGCGAAATCAATTGCAGTGACTCCAACAAAACCAATAATAGCTCCAGATATTAAGGCACCATAAGCAAGAGTTTTCTTTTTCAATATCATCATTCCTTTCTTAATGATAATATCATAACATAAATTTATAGAAAAATAATACTCTTTTTCAACTATAATTAATTATAGGTAGTGAAAATATAATGTATCAAAAAGATGGATATATTTTAAGAATATCAAAAAATGAAGATACTGATGAATCTTATAAAGATGATTGAAATTTACATTTTAGTATAAAGTAAGAATATATAAACAATGAATAAAAATGCTTTTTATATTTATGGAATTTGAGAATAGTGTTAAAATAGTAGTTATATAGAAAGATAAATATATAAATACTATGTATAATTAGCGACAATACAATAGGTATTTCTAACTATCTTTTCATTTGATTTCTATTTTTTATCAATTTATATTATTTTTCTCTTTAAAAAATAATATAATCATATAATGAAATTGAATTTTTAAAAAGAGAAGTTTCATGATTGATGAGATAGAAAAACAATTAATCAATGATGTTTTATGAATTGCTGTTGACTTAACTAAAAAATATCTTAAAACTTTAGATAGTTTTGTCTTAAGGAATATAGTTTTAGTAAGATGAGATGAAAAAGTTCTTTAACTGGAATTTATCCAAAATATTCTTTTAAAATAATTTATATGATGAAAATAGAAAAATAGTAATAATGAAATACAGGATGATTATATATGACAACAAAAGAAAAAATTAAAGATGCTTTTATTGCATTGGTCATTGAAAAACAAACAGTTAAAATCTCTGTCAAAGATATTGTAAAAAGAGCCAAAATATCAAGACGTTCTTTCTATAATTATTATGCAGATCGACAATCTATAACAGAAGATATATATATTGAGACTATAGAAAGTACAATTAAAGAATGTTTTGATAAAAAAATGACTACAGAAATGTTTATTACAGAGATTTATAAAGCTTTTTTTAAAAACAAAAACTTTTTCATCGTTGCTATAAAAGATGATGAACAAAATTCTTTATTTGATACAATTATTGAAAGAAATCAAATAGTATTTTCTTATTTATATAAAGATATTATTCAAGATCAAATCAAATTAGATTATTTATCATATAAATATGCTTCTACTCAAGTGATGCTTCTCAAGAAATGGCTAAATAATGGGATGGTAGAATCACCTGAATTTATGACTGAAGTCTATCTTGATTCACATAAAAATTACGAAAATATGCATGAGTCTATCATTAATAAAAAAACAAACTGGTAGTCTTGATATTACACATTTTATAGAAAATGTAAATTGAACACTTAATCTATTTTGTTAAAATATTTTTAAGGAGGATGTTTTTATGACAAAAATGATGAAATGTGCAATTTATAATTCTGTTCAAAATGTGACTGTTGAAGAGAGACCTATTCCAGAAGTCAAAGAAAATGATGTTCTTGTGAAAGTGTTAAGAGCTGGAATATGTGGTTCTGATGTTGGTATCTATTATCATGGTGGTGAAAACTATGGTGTATTTCCCGGATCACAATTTGGGCATGAGTTTGTAGGTATTGTTGTCGAAAAAGGAAAAAATGTATCTGATGATATTAAATTAGAAGAAAAAGTATTTGTTGATCCTGTTATGAGTCAACCGTATGGAGTTGCTGGTTCAACTATGGCAGGGGCATTTTCTGAATATGCTTTGGTACAAAATGCAAAAATTGGTGTGAATCTATACCCACTTGATGATGATGTCGATTTAGATCAAGCGGTTATTATTGAACCAATGTCTGTTGGAGCCCAAGGAGCATTAGCATTTAATCCTAAACTTGACGACAAGATTGTTGTGTTAGGTGCAGGTCCTATTGGATTAGGGGCTACTGCGGGATTGCTTGGAAGAGGTATAAAAAATGTTGTTGTCGTAGATAGAAATGAATTGAGATTATCCAAAGCAGCATTATTAGGAGTAAAAACAATTAATACCTCTACTGAAAATTTGAAGGATAAATTAATAGAGATTTTTGGTACTTATCCAAGTTATGATCCAATTCCTGATGTGGATATGTATGTAGACGCAGCAGGAGCTCCACCATTACTATCAGAAGTATTTAATTATGCGAGAAATCATACAAAATATGCAATAATCTCAGTATTCCAAAAGGTTGAATTAGAAGGAAGACCTTTTATTGCAGCCCAACCAATTATTTATGGTTCTCAAGGTTATACGCATGAGACAATTGTTGAAGTTATTGATCATATATTAAATAAAAAAACGCCAATTGCTTCTATTATGGTGACACATAAATTTAAACATGAAGATATCAGTAAAGCATTAGAATTTGCGGCTTCAGGACAAGGAATTAAAGTTATTATTGATTACGAACTATAAAATAATCTTATACAAATAAATAATAATTTTGACCCATGTGAAAATATCATATGGGTTTTCTTTTACAAATTCATATATAGAATATCATATTGAAAATGAAGAAAATATTTCAAATAAAAAGCATGCTCATAATTCCTCATTTACAAAGAGTCATTGTACAATAAAAAATGAATATTGAATAAACTGAAAAGAGCAAGACTTTATAAAAAAATATGGGGTTTACAAATCATAAAATTTATTGAGAGCCCATCATCTTATAAGCGTGATGAAGTTATTCGCTTTGTAGAAGCAAAAGATCATTATGATTTTATTTTCTTTGATTAAAGGGGGCATATTATTGAAAAAGTGTTATTTTAAAATGACATCATGTTTCTTTAGATGTCTTTGTCTTCAACCAAAGAGCTATTCATACTTATGAAAAAGTAGGCTTTAAACATGAGGGTGTATTAAGAGATGCTATTAAAGTTGGCAATCAGTATGTAGATGATATTTTGATGTCAATGCTAGAAGATGAATGGAAAGTTATCAAATTACAGATTTAGTCATAATGTTTCCATATCTTTTTGTTATGATATATAAGAGGAGAAGATTTTTATGAAGAAATTAATAGAAATTTTTGGATTGGGAGTCTTAATGATTTTAGGTGGTTCTATGACTGATTACTATCTTTCTACATTTTCACTCATGATGGTTTATAGTGGTATTGCAGTCATGATTTGGGGAGAAGTCTTATTTATTTGGAGAATCATTCAAAAGTGTATCAACTGGTTTAAAAAATCTATTGATAGTCAAACAGAATAATAGTGAGGCGATAGAAAAATAAAGAATCTATCGCCTATTTTTTTATTTTCAAGTGATATTAGTATAATTTTAGCAGCATTTGTGTTAGAATATCAGCTATAAGGTGATGAAGATGACAAAAGTTGTATTAGAAAATCAAATGAATGAGATTTGTGATGTAATTCAAAAGGGTGGTATTGTTGCTTTTCCAACAGAAACAGTTTATGGTGTAGGCGTTCGTTTTCAAGATGAAAAAGCATTAGATCATTTAATGGAAGCAAAGAATAGAGATTATTCAAAAGCTATTACATTGATGGTTGCAAATAAAGCAGATATTTCTCAATATGCCTATGTGAGTGAAAAAGCTCAAAAATTAATAGAGCATTTTATGCCAGGAATGATAACACTGATTTTTAAGAAAAAAGAAACTGTAAGTGAAGCTATGACAAATGGAAAGCCAACCATTGGTATAAGAATACCAGATAGTTCATTTGTTTTATCATTATTAGAAAAAGTAGGTCCAATGTTGGTGACAAGTGCAAATTTGTCAAATCATCCCAATACAACATCAACAGCGGAAGTTTTAGAGCAGTTAGATGGGAGAATTGATTTGGTTGTTGATGGAAGGACATCTGACAACATTGCCAGTACAGTTGTTGATGTGAGTCAGGATGAAATCAAAATATTAAGAGCAGGAAAAATAACAAAAGAAGATATAGAGGAGGTAATCAAATGAAAATAGCAGTTGCATGTGATCATGGTGGTTTTCGTTTAAAAAATGTTTTAATGAAAGATTTGAAAAAACAAGGATATGAAGTTGTAGACTTTGGAACATATAATGAGGAAAGCTGTGATTATCCTGATTATGCTGCAAAGGCTGCCAGAGCTGTCGCAAGTGGGGAATGTGAAAAAGGTGTTGTTGTTTGTGGAACGGGTATTGGTGTTTCTATTACATGTAATAAAATTAATGGTATTCGTTGTGCGTTGGTTCATGATGTGTTTAGTGCTAAAGCAACAAGAGCACACAATGATACAAATATGATAGCGATGGGTCAAAGAGTGATTGGAGAAGGATTAGCTTTAGAAATTTTAAATGCATGGTTACATACTGATTATGAAGGTGGAAGACATGATCAGAGAATTCAAAAATTAATGGCTTTGGAGAGTGAGTAATATGAGAGATCAACAAGTTTTTGAAAGTGTAGAAAGAGAGTTAAATAGACAAAGAAATAATATTGAGTTGATTGCTTCAGAAAACTTTGTATCTGAAGAAATCTTAGAATTAGCTGGAAGTGTTTTGACAAATAAGTATGCTGAAGGATATCCAGGAAAAAGATATTATGGAGGATGTCAGTTTGTCGATGAAGTAGAAACTCTAGCAATTAATCGTTTAAAAGAATTATTTGGTTGTGAATATGCCAATGTTCAGCCTCATAGTGGGGCACAAGCGAATACAGCAGTTTATTTGGCTTTATTAAATCATGGAGATAAGGTATTAGGAATGTCACTTGCTGATGGAGGACATTTAACACATGGACATCCACTTAATTATTCAGGAATCAACTATGAATTTTATAGTTATGGTGTTTCTCGTGATACAGAAACAATTGATTATGATGAATATAAGAGAAAAGTAGAAGAAATTAAACCTAAATTGGTTGTTGCTGGCGCAAGTGCTTATTCACGAGTTATTGATTTTAAATATATGGCGAAGATTGCACATGATAATGGTGCTTTATTTATGGTAGATATGGCTCATATTGCCGGATTGGTGGCTGCTGGATTACATCCTTCACCTGTCCCTTATGCTGATGTTGTCACAACAACGACTCATAAAACATTAAGAGGACCACGTGGTGGTGTTATTATGTGCAAAGAAGAATTAGGAAAAGATATTGATAGAGCTGTTTTTCCTGGTATGCAAGGTGGACCATTAATGCATATTATTGCAGCCAAAGCGGCTTGTTTCTATGAAGCTTTGCAACCAGAATTTAAAGATTATGCAAAACAGATTATCAAAAATGCAAAAGCATTAGAACAATCTTTAAAAGAAGAAGGATTTAGATTGGTTGCGGATGGAACAGATAATCATTTGCTTTTAATTGATGTGAAAGCAAGCTGTGGTATGAGTGGAAAAAAAGCAGAAAGATTACTTGATGAAATCAATATTACGGCTAATAAAAATGCTATCCCATTTGATACAGAAAAACCTTTCAAAGCTAGTGGTATTCGTGTAGGAACACCAGCAATGACAACAAAAGGATTTGATGAAAATGATTTTAGAGAAGTTGGTAAGATTATAGCTTATCGTTTAAAAAATGATGAAACAGATGAAGTCAAAGAAGCATGTTTAAAAAGAGTTAAAGCATTAACTGATAAAGTGACAATGTATCATGATATATCATATATGAAATAGGGAAGGAAACTTCTCTTTTTTTGATTATGAAAACGAAAATGAATAATGATGGGCTTTATATCAAGAATTTGGTATAATAATATTAGAAATCAATGAAAGAAGGGATTATCAATGGCTATCATTATTTTAAATCATCCACTTATTGATCATAAGTTGACTATTATGAGAAATAAAGAAACAGGAACAAAAGAATTTAGACAGAATTTAGATGAAATTGCTATGTTAATGGCATATGAGGTGACAAAGAATTTACCTTTACAAAATATTGAAATTGAAACACCTATATGTGCCATGACTGGTAAAAAATTAGTACGTCCAATTGTATTGGTTCCTATTTTAAGAGCTGGATTAGGTTTGGTTGATGGTTTTAAAACAATTATACCAACAGCAAAAGTTGGTCATATTGGTATGTCAAGAAATGAAGAAACTTTAGAGCCAGAAGAGTATTATGCTAAATTTCCTTCATGTTTAAAAGAATCTGATGTCTTTGTTCTTGATCCAATGCTTGCGACAGGAGGAAGTGCCTGTGCTGCTATTACCAATATTAAAAAACGTGGAGCTAGAAATATCAAATTAGCCTGTCTGGTAGCAGCACCAGAAGGAATTCAGATGCTTGAAAGAGAACATCCAGATGTGGATTTAATTATTGCTGCAGTAGATGAAAAACTCAATGATAAAGGATATATTGTTCCAGGATTAGGAGATGCGGGAGATCGTTTATTTGGAACAGAATAGCACTTTAAAATTATATGTTATGGATTTTATGTCTTTGACAATAATAGAAGAATAAAGGTTTATTTCACTGTATCTTATAATCAAATTGATTGTTATTTTTGAATATCCACGATATAATCAAGACAGTATGAAAAATAAGGAGTGAGCTATGTGAATGAAAGAGATGTTCAACTGGAATCAAGAAAAATCTTTGTCTTCATCTTGCTCCTTTTTTGTCTTTTAGGCTTATTTTTTAAAACAATAGCATATCCCTTGGGAGTGATAATAGGATATATTGTCTGCTATATAAATTTTATGTTAACAATAAAATTTAGTCATACAATTTTACAGGAAGGACATCAAGTTATACTCATTATTCTTATGTTTATGCTTAAACTCATTTTGATGATCATAGGCTTTATGGTGGCTGTAATATGGAAAGAATATGTACATCTTTTGGGTGTATTTCTTGGATATCTGATAACTCCTATAACGATTTATTGGTTAAATATAAAAAAGAGAAAGGAGATGAGATAGATGCATATAGTGATTCAAACAGAATTAATATTTTCTTTAATCATTATGGCCATGTTAGCAGTCTTTTTTATTTATGCAGGAAGAAAGATTGCTGTTGCAGATGCGACCAAAAGACCTAAAGGATTGGTTTTGGTCGTTGAAACTGGTGTAGAAATGATTTATAACTATTTGAAATCTATTATGCCAAGTCATTTTGAAAAGAATTACTATCCTTATTTTGCAATGTTATTTTGCTATTTGGTTGTAGCCAATATTAGTGGTCTCATTGGTTTTGATGCACCAACGTCCAATTATTCAATTACTTTATCAATGACAATCATTACGTTTGTTTTGATTCAGTTTAATGCGATTAGAAAAAAAGGAATTAAAGAATATATTAAAGGTAATGTTTGGCCACCAACGAATATTTTTGGAACAATAGCTCCCTTAATTTCGTTATCTTTCCGTATTTTTGGTAATATTTTAAGTGGTAGCATTTTAATGTCGTTGCTTTATCAATTTACAGCTTGGTTATCAGGTTTGATTATTCCAACAACAATCAACTTTTTAGGACCAGTGATTGCACCAGTGTTCCATATTTATTTTGATTTATTTGCTGGGGTTATCCAGACATTAGTGTTTGTAACAATTTCATCTATATTGATTATGATGGAAAATGAAGATTGATCTTAACTATAAGTATAGTTTTGATAAATAAAAATAATGGAGGTAAATAAAATATGACAGATTTAGGTTTAGTTGCAATTGCTGCTGGAATTGCAGTATGTGCAGGTTTAGGTACAGGTATTGGAGAAGGAATTGCTGCAAGTAAAGCAGTTGAAGCTGTAGGTAGAAATCCTGAAGCCGAAGGAAAAATAAGAACAATGATGATTTTAGGTATCGCTTTAACAGAAACAGTCGCTATTTATGGATTATTAATTGCAATTATTTTAATTTTCGTATTCCCAACTATGTATTTATAAAAAGGATGAACTTTTTATAAGAAGGGAGGCATACAATGAGTATTGATGTTGCAGGAAAATTGTTTCCTAATCTTGCGACCATAGTGATTCAATTGTTATCTACAGGTGTATTATTGATTATTTTTAAAAAGTTCTTTTGGATTCCAGTTCAAAAGTATTTTCAAAAACGTGCAGATTTTATTGAGTCACAGATTCAGGATGCAAAAACATCTCAAGAAAAAGCAAAGCAGTTGATGCTGGAAAGTGAAGAACAGGCTAGGCAATCAGCAAAGGAATATCATGATATCATAGAAAAAGCTAAGAGTGATGCTTTGAAACTGCATGATGACATGATTGCGAAAGCCAAAGAAGAAGCTGTTCGTAAATTAGAACAGGCAGAAAGAGAAATTGAAGTGGAAAAACAACAGGCTAGAGAAGATATGAAGAAAGAAATGGTTAATATTGCTATTGAGGCAGCAACAAAAGTCATGAGTAAAGAAATGGATTCTAAGGAAAATCAACAGATGGTTGAAGAATTTGTTGATCAGGTTGTTCATTAATGGATACAATTGCCAAAAGATATGCTGAAGCTTTATTTGCTTTGGCTAAAGAAGAAAATGCTGTCAAGCAATATCAAAAAGATATGGAAAAGGTTGAGGAAATTTTTCAAGATTCTACAATCCTTCAATTTTTTAGTCATGTTGCCATTCATGATGAAGATAAATATCAGGTATTAGATCAGTGTTTGAAAGGACAGATTGAAACTTATGTCTATCAGTTTCTTTTGTTATTGATTAAAAAAAGAAGAATCAGATGTATTCTTTTGATTTGTCATCAATTTCAACATTTATGTTATGAATATTTAGGTATACAAATAGGAAAAGTATGGACGGCTTTTGAACTTTCTCAAGATGAACTTAAGAAAATTGAGGAAGCTATATCTACTAAAACAAAGAAGAAAGTCTTATTAAAACAAATGATAGATACAACTTTAATTGGTGGAATTAAAGTTGAGATTGATAACCATATTTATGATAATTCTCTTTCTTATAAAATGGGATTATTGAAACAGGAATTATTGAGAAAGTAGGTGACAATGTGGATTTAAGACCAGATGAGATTAGTGCATTAATTAAAGAACAAATCAAGCATTTTGCAGATCAAATTGAATCTAAAGATGTAGGAACAGTCATGACAGTTGGAGATGGTGTTACACTTATTCATGGACTCGATAATGCAATGTTAGGTGAATTGTTATTGTTCCCAGGTGATGTCTATGGAATGGTTATGAACCTTGAAGAAGATGCTGTAGGAGCTGTTTTGCTTGGTGATGAGGGAACAATTAAAGAAGGAGACGAAGTCAAAAAGACAGGAAGAATTATTGAAGTTCCGGTTGGTGATGGTTTATTAGGACGTGTTGTCAATCCATTAGGACAACCTATTGATGGACAAGGGGAAATTGTTTATCAGCATACACGTCCTATTGAAAAGATTGCACCTGGAGTTATGACGAGAAAATCTGTAGATCAGCCACTACAGACAGGAATTATATGTATTGATGCGATTATTCCAATTGGTAGAGGACAACGTGAATTGATTATTGGTGATCGTCAGACAGGAAAGACAGCGATTGCGATTGATACAATTTTAAATCAAAAAGGACAAAATATTTATTGTATCTATGTAGCGATTGGACAAAAGAATTCAACTGTTGCCCAAATTGTAGAAAAATTGCGTCAAGGTGGCGCTATGGAATATACAACTGTTGTGGATGCTGGAGCCAGTGAATTGGCACCAGTTCAATATATTGCACCATATGCAGGTTGTGCTATGGCTGAAGAATGGTTGGATGAAGGAAAAGATGTTTTGATTGTTTATGATGATTTATCTAAGCATGCCGTGGCTTATCGTACATTATCATTATTACTTAAAAGACCACCAGGAAGAGAAGCTTATCCTGGAGATGTTTTCTACTTACATTCAAGATTATTGGAAAGAGCTTGTCGTTTAAACGAAGAACATGGTGGGGGCTCTATTACAGCATTACCAATTATTGAAACACAAGCTGGAGATATTTCAGCATATATTCCAACAAATGTGATTTCTATTACAGATGGACAGATTTTCTTACAGCAGGATTTATTTAACTCAGGATTTAGACCTGCTATTGATACTGGATTATCAGTCAGTCGTGTAGGTTCATCAGCACAATTAAAGGCTATGAAACAAGTTTCAAGTTCATTAAAACTGGAATTAGCACAATATAGTGAAATGCAGGCTTTTGCTCAATTTGGTAGTGACCTTGATGCAACAACGCAGGCAACTTTAGATCATGGTGAAAAAGTACGTGAAATTCTCAAACAGCCTCAATATTCACCACGCAGTGTAGAAGAACAGGTTATTTCATTATTTGCCTTGAAATATGGATTCACAAAAACTATTCCAGTTTCCAAAGTGAAACAATTTGTTGATGAATTGTATCGTGAGATGGAAGCTAAACATCCAGAAATCATTGAAGACATTCATACACAAAAGAGTATTAGTGATGAATTAGCACAAAAAATGAAAGATGTTATGAAAGATTATGTTGCTGTTTTCTTAAGGATTCATAAGGAAGGTTAGTTGTTTATGGCAAGTGATATGCAGTCTATTAAAAGACGTATGAAATCTGTTGAATCTACAAAAAAGATAACAAAAGCTATGCAGTTAGTCGCAACATCTAAATTAAGAAAAGCGAGAAATCAGTTAACAGAATTAAAACCTTATTATAGTACAGTACAGGAAATTGTTGCTGAGATTTTAAGTGATAATCAAGGAATGGTTGATAATCCTTATTTAAAAGAAAATCATGATGGCAAGAAAGTTTATATTGTGGTCACTTCGAGTTTAGGATTATGTGGTGGATATAATGCCAATGTATTTAAGGTTATGATGGAAAATATTCATGCAGAAGATGAGGTTTATATGATTGGTCGTAAAGGAGCTAATTATTTAAATCATTATCAGATTTCTTGTCATTTAGATTATGTTGATTTAAATTCTACTTTAGATTTTAAAGATGTTATTCGTTTGGTAAGAGAATTAACACAACGTTATAAAAATCATAGTATTCAAAGCATTCAAATCATTTATACTCAATTTGTAAATAATTTAACATTTACACCAACTGTTGTTGATTTGTTACCTATACAGACAAATTTATTTGAGAATACTTCAACAACCAAAAAAGAAACATTGTTTGAGCCAGATCCTCAAACAGTATTAAATGATTTGATACCTATGTATTTACAATCTGTGATTTATGGTTATTTAGTAGAATCTGTAACGAGTGAAAATGCTTCTAGAAGAACATCAATGGAAAATGCTACAGATAATGCTGAAGAATTAATCGAAGAATTATTGTTAAAATATAATCAGGCTAGGCAAACAGCAATCACGAATGAAATTAGTGAGATTGTGGCTGGAGCCAATGCTCAATAAAGGAGGTGCAATATGGCAAATATAGGAAAGATTGTGCGTGCCGTTGGACCAGTTGTTGATATTGTATTTGATGCTGATCATTTACCAGCATTAAATACAGCTATTGAGATTGATAATCATGGTGAAATATTAACTGTTGAAGTTGCCCAACATATTGGTGATGATGTTGTTCGTTGTATTGCCATGGGATCAACTGATGGACTGACAAGAGGTTTGGAAGCTGTTGATACAGAAAATCCTATTTGTGTTCCAGTTGGAAATGAAACTTTAGGAAGAATGTTTAATGTATTAGGTCAGCCTATTGATGAAAAAGAAGAATTACCAGCAGATGTGAAAAAAATGCCTATTCATAGAAAAGCTCCAACATATGCACAACAAAGAACAGATACTGAAATTTTAGAAACAGGTATTAAAGTTATTGATTTGATTTGTCCATATATCAAAGGTGGAAAAATTGGCTTGTTTGGTGGAGCCGGTGTAGGAAAAACAGTTTTAATTCAAGAGTTGATTAATAATATTGCAACGCAACATGGAGGTTTATCTGTGTTTGCTGGAGTGGGAGAACGTTCTAGAGAAGGAAATGATCTCTATTATGAAATGAAAGAAAGTGGCGTTTTAGATAAAACAACACTTGTCTTTGGACAGATGAATGAACCACCAGGATCACGTTTAAGAGTCGCTTTAACAGGTTTAACAATGGCAGAATATTTTAGAGATGAACAAAAACAGGATGTCTTGTTGTTTATTGATAATATTTTCCGTTTTACACAAGCAGGTTCTGAGGTTTCTGCATTATTAGGACGTGTGCCTTCACAAGCAGGATATCAGCCAACACTTGCGACAGAAATGGGACAATTACAAGAGCGTATTACCTCTACTAAACAAGGTTCTATTACATCAGTACAGGCTGTTTATGTTCCAGCAGATGATTTAACAGACCCTGCACCAGCGACAACATTTGCGCATTTGGATGCAAGAGTTGTTTTGGAACGTTCTATTGCAGCATTAGGTATTTATCCAGCTGTTGATCCATTAAATTCATCATCAAGAGCATTAGATCCGCTCATCGTTGGTAAAGAACATTATGAAGTGGCTCATGGCGTTCAACAAATATTACAGAGATTCCAGGATTTACAGGATATCATTGCTATCTTAGGTATGGATGAATTAAGTGAAGAAGATAAAGTGACTGTTGCCAGAGCAAGACGTGTTCGTAATTATTTATCACAACCATTTACTGTTGCTTCACAATTTACAGGATTGGAAGGAAAATATGTTCGTGTAGAAGATACAATCAAAGGATTTAAGGAGATTCTTGAAGGAAAATGGGATCATCTTCCTGAACAGGCATTCCATAATGTAGGAACAATTGAAGAAGCAGTAGAAAAGGCGAAGTTGTTGACGAATGAAAACATTTAAATTGAAAATCATTACACCTAAAGGTGTTTATAGAGAAACAGATGTAGAAATTCTTAATATCAGATCAAGCGGAGGCCAAATGGGAATTCTAGCAAATCATATCCCATTGGTAAGTGGAATAGAAATTTCTGAAATGAACTATATTGATCAAAATAGTCAAAGACAATATTTTGCGATTGCAGGTGGTTTTGTTTATGTTGGAGAACAGGAAACTGTCATTATTGCGAATGCTATTGAATCTCCTGAAGAGATTGATTTACAACGTGCAGAAGCATCTAAACAAAGAGCCCAGCAACGTTTAAAAAATCCAGAAGATATTGATGTCTTACGTGCAGAAATTTCTCTTAAAAAAGCATTGGTGAGAATTCATGTGAAAACAACATATTAAAATAATGACCGCACTTAGTAGTGCGGTTTTCTCATTATAAAAAGTGAAGATCTTGAATGATTTTATTTTTTTGACTAGCAGGACCAATCACAAGTCCTTTTAATTCCATGTTCATGAGATGAGCAAATCTTGTAAAAAGATAAGTGATATGATTATGACATTCCTGACTTGGCATAGAACCTTGCGCAAAGACATAAAGTTTTTTTCCTTGAAGTTCCTGCGCTTGGGGTAACATGTATGTACGATCAATAAATGTTTTTAATAAGCCGCTGACTGTGTACCAATAGACAGGAGATCCTATCACAATTGTATCAGCTTTTTTGATTTCATTAAAAATATCTTTAATCTGATCATCTTCAAAGACTTGAC
Source organism: Massilimicrobiota sp. mt181 (assembly GCF_055420065.1). Taxonomy (NCBI): domain Bacteria; kingdom Bacillati; phylum Bacillota; class Erysipelotrichia; order Erysipelotrichales; family Erysipelotrichaceae; genus Massiliimicrobium; species Massilimicrobiota sp. mt181. The sequence continues at coordinate 10,876 of NZ_JBVAYN010000019.1, read as the reverse complement.
CATATTGTGAAACCTTATAATCAACCATCTGCAAAACGTCATGTTCTTTATCTTTTAATAATGCTTCACCTATTTGATAAGTCTCTCCATTTTGATGAGGACTTCCATTGATAAATAATATTTTTTCCATATGTCTTCCTCCTTTGAATACATTTATTATAATATCCGGTAGTTACAACCGGTCAATGTTTTTTTACATTATCAAATAAATTTACTTTTATTTATTGAATTGGTATGATGAGTGTAGAGGAGGAATAACATATGAAAATCTTATTAGTTTGTTCTGCCGGGATGTCTACCAGCTTATTGGTTAATCGTATGAATGAAGCAGCACGAGAAAAGCAGTTGGATGTTGATATAGAAGCACATCCTATTGCTGATACACATCTTTATGGTCAAGATGCAGATGTTATCTTATTAGGTCCTCAAGTTCGTTTCCAGGAACAGCATATTCGATCAATGTTTGATAATAAACCGATCGCGGTTATTGATATGAAAGATTATGGAATGATGAATGGAAAAAAGGTACTTGAAGAAGCTATTGCATTATTAAAAAAAGAAGACTAAATCATATTGGTAAAAAATCAATATGATTTTTTTATAAAATGTTTTCAATATATGACAAAAGATGATAAAATGACAGAGATTATGAAGGATGTGATGATGTGGCAAAAAAAAGAAAATTAAAATTAAGAATAGATCGACTTATTATTGTGCTGATTGTTATTGGAGTTGTTGGTTTTGGACTCTATAGAGGCGCTTCATGGGTTGTGGGAACAATAAGTTCTTATTTTCAAAAAGAAGAAGAGCAGACACAAACAAATGAAGAAGAAACAGTAACAGAAAAAGAGTATATTGCAACTATTGTGATAGATCCAGGACATGGTGACTGGGATCCAGGTGCTAATGTGGGAGATGTCTTGGAAAAAAATATTACCTTAACAACTGCAAAAGCGATAGGTGATACTTTAGAAGAAGCTAATATTAAAGCTGTTTTTACAAGAGAGAGTGATATTTCTTTATCTAATAATAAGATAGAAGATTTAAAAAAGAGAGCAGCTATGAGTGCCGAAAACAATGCTGATTATTTTGTTTCTATTCATGTGAATTCATTTGAAGAATCAGATGATGTTTCAGGCTTTGAAATCTATACGAAGAATGATGAAAGTCAATCTTTAGCACAAAATATTGGATCAAGTATAGAAACATTCAATTATTCAAAAAACAGAGGTATTATAGATGGAGAAAGATCACTTCAGGTATTAAGAGATAATACAGTGCCATCTGTACTGCTAGAATTGGGATATATCAATAACGCCAATGATTATGCTTATTTAAGTGATGATCAAAAATTACAAAAATTGGGAGAAGCAATAGCACAAGGTATTATTAATGAAGTGAGTGCACATAATTCAGAAACAATAACACAAAATAATACAAATGAGTAAAAAAATCCACAAAAAGTTCAAATATTTTTGTTAAGATATGAAACGTGGAAAGGTGCAATATATGAAATTAAGATTAAAGAAAAATATAAAGAAAAGTTTATTGATATTTGCAGGTATTTTTATTGTTATTATCGTAGCATTTTCAGCTTTTAAAATGTTGAATAAGCCTCTCATTCAATTTAAAAAAGATTATGTCAAAGTAGAAATTAATGAAAGTATTGATCCCGCATCTTATATAGAAAAAATCAATGGAAAATATCAATTAAGTGATATTCAAATAGATTCTAGTCAAGTTGATATAAAAAAATTAGGTCAATATCAAATTAAATATACCCTAAAAGATAAAGAATATGATTTACCTGTTGAAGTTGTTGATACTCAAAAACCTGAATACAAAACAAAGAATTTAGATATTGATTTAGGTATGAAAGTAGATATATCGGATATTGTGTCAGATATTCAAGATCAAACAAAGACCAAAGCTTATTTTAAAAAAGATTATGATTTCAACAAAGAAGGAAATCAAAAGGTTTGGGTAGTTGTTGAAGATGAAGCAGGAAATAAGACTGAAAAAGAAGTTGAAGTCAATATTGTTAAGGATGAAGAAAAACCTGAGTTGACAGGATTACATGATTTGACTGTGAAAGTGAATGGAGAAGTTGATTATCTTTCTGGATTAACAGCAAAAGATAATCGTGATCCTGATCCTCAAATTGAAGTAGATTCCAGTCAAGTCGACTTATCAAAAGCTGGAACATATACTGTGAAATATACAGTGAAAGATAGAAGTGGAAATGAAAATGTCTTTTCAAGACAAATTAAAGTATTAAAGAAAGTTGTAACGAAAGCTGTTCCTTCTAGTGAAGAGAAAATTATATATTTAACTTTTGATGATGGACCATCAGAAAATACAAAGAAAATTATTGATATTTTAGATAAATACAATGTGAAAGCAACTTTCTTCGTAACTGGAAATGGTCAAAAATATAATAAATATATTAAAGAGGCTTACGAAAAAGGACATACGATAGGATTACATACATATAGTCATAATTACAAGGAAGTTTATTCATCAGTAGATGCTTATTTTGATGATTTAAATAAGATTGGACAGATGGTTAAAGAACAGATTGGTTTTGTTCCTAAGTATATTCGTTTTCCAGGAGGAAGTTCCAATACTAAATCAGCAAAATATTGTAAAGGTCTAATGACAACATTAGTCACTGAAGTTCAAAATAGAGGATATCAGTATTATGATTGGAATGCTGATTCAACAGATGCTGCTGGAAATAACAGACCTGTTTCTGTCATTGTGAAAAATGCAACCCAAAGTAAAGCGAAAAATATTAATTTATTAATGCATGATACAGCTGCGAAATCAACAACTGTAGAAGCTTTACCAAAAATTATAGAACATTATCAAAAATTAGGTTATACATTTAAAGGAATAGATGATACATCATTTACTCCACATCATGGGGTTAATAATTAAAGTCAGACATGATATTGTTTGACTTTTTTTCAATAAGATATTCTGTATTTTCTTGTTGGAATATGTTATTCTATGAAAAAGTAGGTGAAGATATGAAGAATTTTATGAATGAATTTAAGAAGTTTGCTTTACGTGGAAATATGCTGGATATGGCGATTGGGGTTATTATAGGGGGAGCTTTTACTGGCATTGTGACCTCTTTAACTGACAATTTTATTAACCCTATTTTAAATTTTGTCACTGGTGGAAAAATATATACATTACAGGATATTGCAAGTTTTGCTTCAGCATTTCTTTCGTCATTAGTGAATTTCTTTATTATGGCTTTTGTTTTATTTTGTATTATGAAGGCTGTTAATAAACTCATGAGTATTGGAAAAAAAGAGGATAATGTCATTCCTGATAAGAAAATTTGTCCGTTTTGTAAATCAGAAATTCATATTGATGCATCACGTTGTCCTCACTGTACATCACAATTAGAAGACTAAAAAAGCTGTCGGAATAAGCATTTCACTTATCCCTGACAGCTTTTATTCTCCACCAAAGATTTCAAGAATATCCATTAATGTAGAACTTTTCTTCTTTTTATGAGATTTTTCATAATCTTTAGAAGAGTATTGTTTTTGTTCTCCTGATGCTCTTTCAATAATTTTATCAAGTTCACCACGGTCTAGCCAAATTCCACGGCATTCAGGACAATAATCGATTTCAATACCATGCTTTTCAGCCATTAATAATGTAACATCTTTACATACGGGACATTTCATAATATTTCCTCCTTATGCTTATCTATATTATATGGTATAGATTGTATTTGAAATTTATATTAACAGTATGTTAAATTATTTAACGAACATTCTGATTAATTTATCCTTCAATGCATTATAAGGATAATAACGCATAGGTAAATCTATCCAAGTTGCTTTTTTTACGATACTTCTCATATGAGAGAAAGTTTCAAAACTCTTTTTACCATGATATGCGCCCATACCGCTATTACCAACACCACCAAAACCTAATTCACTTGTTGCAAGATGAATAATCGTATCATTAATACAACCACCACCAAAGCTACAATGTTTCAATAATTTCTTTTGAATGGCCTTATTGTTAGAAAAGATATAGAAAGCTAATGGTTTTTCTCTTTGATTAACAAAGTTTATAGCTTCATCAATGTTTTGATAAGTCAAAATAGGAAGAATAGGACCAAAGATTTCTTCTTGCATTAATGGATTGTTTCCATCAACATGATCAACAACCGTTGGTTCAATCTGTAAGGTTTCTGGATTTCCTTTTCCACCAATCACAATATCCTGATTTTCTAATAAATGTGATAATCTATCAAAGTGTTTTTGATTAATAATTTTAACAAGTTGAGGATTTTGTAAAGGTTGATCACCAAAGAATTCATGAATAGCATCTTTCATATATTGAATGAACTGATCTTTATATTTGTCTTTGATTAATAAATAATCAGGAGCCACACATGTCTGACCAGCGTTTAAAAACTTACCAAAAGCAATACGTTTGGCAGCCAATTTTAAACTCTTATCATCATCAACGATACAAGGACTTTTCCCACCTAATTCTAAAGTTACAGGTGTTAAATAACGACTCGCTTTTTCCATAACCAGTTTGCCAACATTCACACTACCTGTAAAGAAAATATAATCAAAACGTTGTTCCAAAAGTTCTGTATTCTCAGCTCTTCCACCTTCAACAACTGCCACATATCTTTCATCACAGCTTTCAGTTATCATTTGTTTAATCACATGTGAAACATTTGGAGCATAAGCACTCGGCTTGATAATTACAGTATTTCCAGCTGCAATAGCGCCAACTGCTGGTTCAATTGATAACATGAAAGGATAATTCCAAGGACTCATAATCAATGTCACACCATAAGGCTCATAAGATTCAAAGCTTGTTCCATAGAATTGAGAGATTGGCGTCCAGACATATTTATTACGACTCCATTTTTTAATATGTTTTAACTGATAGTTTAATTCACTTAAAACCAAGCCAATTTCACACATATAAGATTCGACAGCATCTTTATTCAAATCTTTTTTCAAGGCTTCAATAATACGATTTTGATGTTCTAAGATCCAAGTTCTCATCGCTTTTAAAGTCTGTATTCTATGGTTAATATCTTTGGTATATTGTGTATTGTAAAATTCACGTTGTGTTTTCACTAATTCTTTAATATCCATAATGACCCTCCAATATATTGATAATATCTTGTTTATTTGCATATTTGTTATTGACTATTAAAGCTCCATCATTTAAAGCTTTTTCAGCCACTTCATTGATATGTTCAGATAAATTTTCAACACTTCCCAGTGATACAGGAAGATTTGTCTTTTCATGTAAAGTCTGTAATAAACTCGCAATATAATCAATCGCTTTTTGACCTAGCTGTTCTTTTGGTGTTTGGCTATAAAGTTCTTTTTGTCCAAGATATAATAATACATCCCCATATAAGTCTTTATTCACTTCCAGATTATAACGCATACAAGGGATAAGCAGCATACTCATCGCATCTCCATGAGCAATATGACAGACAGCCCCTAAAGCATGGCCAATCGCATGAACAATACCAACCATTGAATTCGAAAAGGCACATCCAGCTTCATAAGAAGCTAACGCAAGATTTAATCGAATGTTTTCATCTTTGGGATTGTCTATGACTTTTAAAATATTTTGTGAAATGGTTTGTATCGCTAAGATAGCATAAGCATCACTGATTGGATTTTTCTGTGAACATGTATAAGCTTCGATGGCATGTGTTAAAGCATCAATACCTGTAGAAGCTGTTGTTTTTAATGGAAGATTTTGTGTAAGAACAGGATCAAGGAAAGCAACATGACTTTGAATATGCTGTGAAATGATTTCAAGTTTGACTTGCTTTTCAGGATGACTGACCACAGCGACACATGTAGCTTCACTACCAGTTCCACTTGTTGTTGGAATGGCAAAGAATGGAACATCTTTACCGAGCTTTAAATCTTCAAAACCTAAAATATCTTCAATCGATTCACATTCCTGTGATAACATCAAATAAACACCCTTAGCTGTATCTAAAACACTTCCACCACCTAAAGCAATCAATCCATCACAATTTTCTTTGATATAAAAATCTTTAATATCTTCAATCGTATGAATAGAAGAATCAACAGGAATATCAGTATATAGACTATATTCTAATGATAAATGTTTTGTCAGGATATCAACATATTTGAGTTGATATAAAACATGGTCTGTTAAAATCAGAGGATGTTTCATATGATATTGCTGACACTCGTATTCTAATTGACTTAAAGCATTCTTACCTGCACATACCTTTGTTTTATTGACAAATTCAAAATACATAATGATCCCTCCTAAGCAAATAAAGCTTTTATATAAATCAATAAAGTTGGTTTATACTTCTTTTCCTGATGATTTAAAATACGTTTTGTCATAAAACGAGGGAAAAGATAAGTTTCTACCAAATCAACACATCTAACAAATCTCATACTTTCAAAAACATCTCCTCTTAAAGAAAAACGATGTTCTAAATAAGCACTTTTGACACTCATCATACCTGTAAAGACAAGCAATGCTGTTTGAATACTTTTAAAGGTAATACAAATATCAGGTTTTACATTTTTGACTTTATGCAATCCTTTTTGATATGTGTATTTAATCGTTATTGAAGGTCCATGTATGACTTGTAATGTTAAAACTTTATCTTGTTTCCATCCATCTAATTCCTCTTTCATACGTGGATCATCATGATAAAGAACTTTCATACCACGATATAAAAACTGCATCACAATCCAAATAATCAGCTTTTTCATATGCATTCACTCCTTAGTTTTATTATAACATTATTTTATAAAGAGAGTAAAAATACACAACCATTCCATAATATTTTGTTATCTTTAAAAAGGAGGTCAAGACCATGGAAACAAAAAAATCTAAAATCATTATTCTTTTAATATGTTTGCTTATTTTTTTTGCAGGTATATTTATAGGTTATAGTCTCAAATCAAACGATTATCATAAGACTATCCAATATGGAGACTATGTAACTTTTTTATTAGAAAATAGTCACTCTACAATAAGTTTAGATTTAAAAAATCAAAAATATTTTTATAGTGATAATGGAACAAAATCTACAGAAGGCAACTTGAAAGAATTAGATAATTATATCTATAAATTTGATACAGGTCATCTAAAGAATGGTTATATTATTTTAACAGCAGTGACAGATAGTCAAACTGTATATATAAATTTGAATAATGAGAGTGTTACTGTATGTCAATATGTGAATGATCAACTGACTCTTATTGGTGGCTAGTTGATTATAAACTCTTTAATTCATCTAAAGTTAATCCTTTTACTAAAATAAAATTGCTATCTTCAGCAAGAATATAAGGTTGTAATGTCTTTAAAGCCGTAAAATAATCCATATCACCAATCATAGAATCATTTGTCGTACTAATCAGTGTTAATCTCCATTGTGATATATTTTGTCCTTCAACTTGAAAATGTAATTGAGGTTGTTTCATTAACATTGTTTTCGTGCCTTCTGTTAAACTCATTGCACCAAATACACTTCCATCAGATTGCTTATAAAAATGAGGCGTGGCTTTATAAGCATCATCCCAATTAACAGTCTTTTTCTTTTTCTTAAATAAACCCATAAAATCAGTCCTTTCTATTCTTGTTAATTTTATTATATCATTATCACTGTGAGAAAATCATTTTTTTTCGTTTATATCAAAAGAGAATCGTTATTTTGTTATGAAACTTTATTGACTTTAAAAAAAATATTTGATAATGTTTAAGAGTATCAAAAAGGCTAAGAACAGCAGAGATTAAAAGGGCGTTGTAGAGAACTGATGGTTGGTGCAAATCAGGACATAACTTTTATGAAGATGGGCTGGGAGCTGTTATCTTGAATAGTGAGAGATAAACGTTAACTGCGTTAAAGTTTTGAGGGTATATCGAAAGATATAAAAAAAGGTGGTACCGCGTATAATACGTCCTTTTATAAGGACGTTTTTTTATTTTGAAGGAGGAGAAATGATGAAAGATCCAAAAGATTATTATTTAACAACGGCAATTACTTATACTTCAGGAAAACCTCATATCGGTAATACATATGAAATTATTTTAGCTGATGCTATCGCAAGAAGTAAAAGACAGGAAGGGTACAATGTTTATTTTCAGACTGGAACTGATGAACATGGACAAAAGATTGAATTAAAAGCTCAAGAAGCAGGAATTCCACCTAAACAGTTTGTTGATGAAAAAGCAGCTGTTGTCAAAGAAATTTGGGATATGATGGATACAACATATGATCGTTTCATGAGAACAACAGATGAATATCATGTGAAACAAGTTCAAAAAATCTTTAAGAAATTATATGATCAGGGAGATATTTATCTAGGACATTATGAAGGTAAATATTGTACAGCATGTGAGTCATTCTTTACTGAATCTCAATTAGTTGACGGAAAATGTCCTGATTGTGGTGGTGAAGTTCATGATGCCAAAGAAGAAGCTTATTTCTTTAAATTATCTAAATATGCAGATCGTTTAATCAAACATATTGAAGATCATCCTGAATTTATTCAACCTGTTTCAAGAAAGAATGAAATGATGAATAACTTCTTAAAACCAGGTTTACAGGATTTATGTGTTTCACGTACTTCATTCAAATGGTCTATCCCTGTAGATTTTGATCCTAAACATGTGGTTTATGTATGGATTGATGCCTTAACAAACTATATTACAGGGCTAGGTTATGATGTTGATGGAAATCATGGTGAATTATTTAAGAAATATTGGCCAGCAGACTTACATTTAATTGGTAAAGATATTGTCAGATTCCATACGATTTATTGGCCTATTATGTTGATGGCTTTAGATTTACCATTACCAAAACAAGTTTTTGGACATCCTTGGTTATTACAAGGTGAAAGTAAAATGTCTAAATCTAAAGGAAATGTGATTTATGCTGATGATCTCGTTAATATCTTTGGTGTAGATGCTGTTAGATATTATGTTTTACATGAAATTCCTTATGATAATGATGGAAGTATTACATGGGATTTATTAGTTGAACGTATTAATTCAGATTTAGCTAATATTTTAGGTAACTTAGTCAATAGAACAATTGCCATGACAAATAAATACTTTGATGGCATTATAACAAATCCACAAGTGAATGAACCTGTTGATGATGAGTTAAAAGAAATAGCTTTGGCTATGCCAAAGAAAGTTCAAGCTTATATGGATGAATTTAAAGCATCTAAAGCATTAGATGAAATCTTTGTCTTACTTAGAAGAACAAATAAATATATTGATGATACAATGCCTTGGGCACTGGCAAAAGATGAAAGCAAAAAAGATCGTCTAGCAACAGTTCTTTATAACTTAATTGAAGCTATTCGTTTTGCAGCTATTGCTTTAGAACCATATATGCCATCAACATCTACAAAGATTTTAGATCAAATCAATACAGATCAAAGAAATTTCTTAGATTTAAATACTTTTGGTTTATATCAAGAAGGAACAAAAGTGACTGAAAAACCACAACAGTTATTTGCAAGATTAGATCCTAAAGAAGTAGAAAAGAAAGTTGAAGCTTTATATCCTCAAAAAGAAGAAAAACATGAAGATGAAAATCAAATTACAATTGATGATTTTGCGAAAATTGAACTTGTTGTTGGAACAGTAGAAAAATGTGAAAAGCATCCAGATGCTGATAAACTGTTAGTTTCTCAGATTAATATTGGTAAAGAAACAAGACAGATTGTCAGTGGTATTGCAGATTTCTATACACCAGAAGAGATGGTTGGAAAGAAAGTTATTGTTGTATCTAACTTAAAACCTGCTAAATTAAGAGGTGTTGAATCACAAGGTATGATTCTTGCTGGATCTAAGAAAAAAATGTTGGAACTTGTATCTGTAGATAATTTACCAAATGGAACAAAAATAAGATAAAGAAAAGGACCTTAGATTGAATGAATTCTAAGGTCTATTTTTTAAATAGAAAACGATAAGATTTTATATTTCTGATTAATTTATATAAAGAAATAGAATAGATAAAGAATAGGGCAAGAATAATGAATGTATTGACAAGAATATATTGAAAATAAGTCATGGGGAGAAGATAATCACTTAAAAATTGTGAGTTAATAACAAAAATAGATAGAGAAACAATTGTAAAAAGATTAATTAAAAAATTATATTTTAAATATTTTTTTGTATATATCTTTTTTGTCATATCTATGAAGTAATCAAAAATGATGATCATAATAAATGGTTGAAAGAAATAAGTCATCATATGAATCATTTGATATGATTCATGTTGTATTTGAATAATCATATCACTAGAGAAGAAGATACCATAACATATAAAGAAAATAATGAAAATAATCATAAATATTGTTTCAATAGTGTGGTTAGGATAATGAGAAGGATGAGGAAGAGTATCGAGAGTCTGAAGATTCCATTTTAAATCAATATCCTGAGATATAGGATGTTTATAATCAAATATGGATAAAACGATGATAGCAATCGCCACAATACCAATCATTGTGATAATGGGATAAGATAAAAGAGCAGTGAGAATAGAAGATGTATTCATTGAAGTGATAACGCGGTTATCTGCTTGAAAGGGAAGACAGGAAAACTGTTCTAAATAATAGAGTGTTGATAAAAAAAGATAGATACCAGAAATAAGAAAGACAAATTTTTCTATTGAATTGACAATTTTAGGATTAAATCGATGAGAAAATATAGGACGATAACCATAAGTATAGGCAACACTCAATGGATGACCATAACTGACGAGCAAATCTTCCATATCTTCATATTGGTGAGCTGATTGACTGATCTGCTGTTTTAAATCAGAGTAAACATATTGTCTTTTTCTGGC
>NZ_JBVAYN010000018.1:0-47724 GCF_055420065.1 Massilimicrobiota sp. mt181 | reverse complement strand
AAATATATTAATTTCATGCTTGTCACAAAGCATCTTAAATTCAGCAAACAGTTCCTCATAAATACAGATTCTTGTCTTGTCATAAATAAAGATAGCGTCAATTTTCTCATTAATAATATAATATATAAGCTTTTCCATCCCTCTACTTCCAAAATGCGTGCCACTACCTATCTCTCTTGCTACTGCAAAAACATCCGCATTGAGTATATCAGCATATTCTTTAAGTATATCCTCTTGATACTCAAGTAGATATTTTGCTTCTTCAGATAAAACTCTACAATAAATAAATACTTTTAATTCTTTCATTTAGTTTCCTCCTTCAGGGAAATATCCCTTCACTTCTTACATAAGAAACTAAAAAATATTTTCGCCATCTTCTAATTTATTTTTTAAAATTTTTTCTATTTTTTTCTTTCTTTTTTCAACAGTATAGATAGGTATATATAATTTCTTTGATGTTTCTGAAATTGTCATTTCCTCTAAAAAGATACAGATTGCTATATTTTTGTATTGATCAGGCAATCTATAAATCTCCTGAACAGCCCTCTTAGCCAAATCTTTAATGTATATTTGATGAACAAAATCAACATATTTACTTCTGTTAAAAATAAAAGAAGTAGCTAAATCCATGTCCGAATAATATTGGACTGAATTCGCTACTTCTCTTTCTTTGTTATACTTTATTTTCATGTAACTTCTAAGACAAGTTAAATATATGTCTTTATCTACCTCTATATATATTCGATTAACTTTTATAAAATATGTATTTAATCCATCCTTGTTTGTTATTCTTTTAAAATCTTCTTTTTCATAGTCATTGACTTTATACATTGTATACCTCCAATAATTTAAATTTCTTTCAATCATTGGAGGTGGTGCCCTGATATAATAAATCATCTATTCTGAAAAACCTCTTTTTAATAAGATGGCTCTATAATATATGAATAGACTAATCAAAAAATTAAACTTATTATTTTTCACACATTTTTTCAAATAATTTGCATTTGCTATTTTATATATCAAATTATTTGTAGATCAAGTACAAAATTTCACTAAATACTATACAGATAATTTTATATACATATTACGATTATTTTGTTTAATACAATCCTGTAACACTTAAATTTAAAACTTTAACTGTACGTATATTGATTATTTTACACATTAAAATACCAGCTGCACGTAATTCAAAAATAGGTTTGACAGAAACTTTTTTTTGGCATAATAAAAGGCCCTCCTTTCGCTATAGTGATGAGAGTCTGTTACTCTCAATACCATGATAACAAAAGTGGGTCCAATCGTGCGTGTTAATGGTGTTTACATGTGAATTAAATATTATAAAATAGTGCTTAAACTATGTATCGGTGGTGCATAACGCGTGAAATAATCAACAAGTGACTCAGATGATCTATGAAATAATAAAAAATAAAAATATTCGAAACGAAATATATAATAAAAATGTAACAAAAATCGAAATATCTATCTTTTTTATTAACAACGAAGAAAAAGAAAAGACGATAAGCATAGCTATATTAACTAATATATAAACAATATAAACATGAGAAATAGGCAGCATCAAAATATCCATTAACAAATTAATTATTAAATATATAATTGCAGAAATAATAACCCAGCCAAAATAAATAGAATATATTCTTTTTCCAATTCTCACTTTTGACAATAATTCTACGTATGCATACTCTATGATAAAATGATAAATATACATAACATTTAAATATGATATAAGTATAGAAATCATTTGTAAAAAAATTTTATTTGAAAAAATATATTTTGTCATAAAATAATCTTGTGGATCTGTGACAAAAAACCCTAAGAGTACATTTGCGCAAACTAACATGATTATGTATTTAATATGCTTCATTCTTTATATAAAACACCATTTTCTAATTTATAAATAACACTAAAATTTAATTCTTCCATCATATCATGTGACGCAATAACTACTGATTTTCCGGATAGCACTAGTTCTTTGACAATTTTTTGAAATTTATTTATACTATCTGTATCTAACCCTCTTGTTGGCTCATCAAATAAAATCAAATTTTGATCCTCCATAATTGCTTGTATTATACCAACTTTTTGCCTCATTCCAACTGAATATGTTTTCATGGAAGACTTATCATTAATATCCAATTCAAAATACTCACATAGCTTTCCTATTTTATCTTCATCATAACGTCGTGTTAAGGAGGCTAGATATTTTAAATTAAATTTCATTGATTCTAATTCGATATATCCTGGATTTTCAATCAAGGCTCCTATTATTGTATTTTCAGCGATAGTAATTTTACCTTGTGTTGGTTCTAAAATATCACATATCATTTTTAATAATGTAGACTTTCCACTTCCATTTTTTCCATATAAATAAATAAGCTCACCTTTTTCTATTGAAAAATTTATATCTTTTAAAACTTCTTTATTCTTAAATTTTTTTGAAACATGCTCAATCTTTAACATCATATCTATCTCCTTTTTTAAACAAAATAAATCGATACAAAATAATAATGAAAAGTCAATTGAATTGCTATAGGAACAAATAAGCATAACATATTTTTATCAACAATTGACTGAAAAGAAATAATCAATGATCCTATTCCTATAATCAAAGTATAAATAACCATATAATAAACCAAAATACTCATCGTACCATTCTTAATTCCTGTGCTGTAGTTCAACATAAAGATGGAAAAAATTATAGAAAATGAGATACCTAAACAAATATTACTTAAAAAAATCTGCTTGATAAATGAATTGTATTTTTTTCTTGTAATAATGAAATTATTTATTTTTTGAATAACTAAATTCTTTTTAAATAACCATATAAAAAAACAATTATAAATAATTAGTGATGGATAATTTGATGAAACAATCATATTTATTGCATCGTCACGATTCATTATAATAATTACCGATAAAAACAAACACATAAAATATATTATATCCTTTTTGTTTATGCATTTAATCAAACAATTATTCATTTTTGTACTCCTTTATGAATCTTAATTTCATTAAAAATAAGCATAATACACTATACATTATGATTCCTAATAAAAATAATAATAAAGGGCTTGACTCAATCGCAGGCATATAAACGATTCCAGGATTTAAAATATAGGGTAAATATAATGAACCAATAAAAAGACGAAAAAAATAAATGGATATAGACGAAGCAACTATCGCTGGTAAAGTATATAATAATATTCCTAAAATAAGACCTAACCCTCTAAAAACGTATGTATTTTTAACAAAAACTTGCATATTATAAATGAGGCTTGCAAACAATCCGTACCCTATACTTGATAACAATATATAAATAATAATATTCAAAAGTTGATTTGAGCATATCATTCTCGTCATATCATAAACTGCATCATTATAGAAACTATTTTGAAATTGGAAATAAAATACATGAATAATTACACAAATAAAAATATTTAATAATACTACATAGATAAAAGTTGATAAAAAAATAAAAAACGTTTCTATTTCCATGTTATATTTATAACCTAGTCTTGTAATTTGAAAATTCGTAAAATTATTATTCTTCTGACTTATAAAATTAATTATATAAAGATTAGGAATAATAAATATCAAAAAAATGTATAAGAGTACGTACAAACCTGAATGCTGTATATAATAATAGAGTTTGTAGCCAACATCAGGTGATATAACTAATAACTCTTTAATTTCAGTAGCTGTATAACTACCATATTCCATACTGTATACAAAATGTACAATAAATGCTACAGCACAAAATGAAAATAATATATAAACATATATTTTTTTTAATTTAAATAACTCTTTTTGTTTTGAAAATGTATCCACTATATATTTCATTAACACACCTCCTCGTATAATATGTAATGTAAAATTTTGGTTTTATAGATTGTTAATTTCATAATCTATGTCTATACAAGTTATAATCAATCTTTTGATTCTATTTTCTATTTCAAAGATAATAGTTTTATTTTTGCGTTCTAAATCTATTCTTATCTTATATGTTCTACTCCTCAAAGCTTGATTTATACTTGAATAATTTTTCTACAGTATCCTTATACTTTTCTTATAGAAACCAAACACATGTTTAAATATACAGAAATTTGCTATTTATTCACAATAACAATAAAGGAATAGATTTTCTCCTTCCTTTTAATTTATAAACATCATAACAAAGCATTTTTCTCCATTCAATATGTATATCATAAAGTGTATGTGTAATTACCTAAAATGCATTTTGGACTTACGATAACAACTTTAATAGAATGAAATGTCAGATATATTTATATACTGAGTGATAAATAAAAACAAAAAGTATATATTTTAAAAATCTGTAATCTATGGTAATATGAGTATAATATTTCAAGACGAGGAGATGATTTGATGAATTGTTGTATTATTGACGATGATGAAGCTTTATTAAAAAAAATAATGAATATTCTCTCTTGCCATAATCAAGTAAATACTATAGATTTTACTTTTATTAATGATCCATCTTACATTGATTATTCAATTCAATACGATATTCTTATATTAGATATTGAAATGCCTCATCAAGATGGTATCTCTATAGCTAAGAAATATATAAATACTTATAAAAATACTTTTATTGTCTTTTTAAGCTTACATCATGAACTCGTTTTTGATACATTTCAAGTTCAACCATATAATTTTATTAGAAAAGAATATATTGATGAAGAATTAATAACAACACTTGTAAGTATATCTCATAGAATACAAGATAATTTTTTATCAATTTCCTATAAAGGGATAACAAAAAATATTCGTTTAAATGAAATAATGTATATTGAATCAGTACAACATAAATGTATTATACATCTAGTTCAATCAAACACATTTGAAACTTCCCTTACATTGAAACAACTATATAAAAAATTAAATCTAGATTTCTATAAACTTAACAGATCTATTATTATTAATTGGAACTATGTCACAGAAATAAAAAATGGCTATGTTTATATCAACGACATTTCTTTTGTCATAAGACGTGGACAAATAAACGCTATTAATAGATTATTTTATCTTCATCATAAGGAGGGATAAATAATGCTGCTATCTATAATTGATTGTCTTCTAATTGCATTATTACCAACATTGTTTATAAAAAGAATAGCCAAAATTAAAAAAATATATTTATCTTTAATGGTTCTATTTTATTTTTCTATCTCATATTACTTTTTATATATATTATTATATAAAATAAATTTTAATACATTATTATCTATCAGTATTATTTTGTGTTTGACCTTTTTGCTTTACAAATTCTTGTTAAAAAATAATTATCATGCTATATACTATTCTGTTTTTATAAATTACTTTATTATTTTTATTACACTTTTATGCCTTTTTATTGTAGATTTTTTTGGAATTTCTCCCATCATATCAGTTAATATATTCTTTTGTTTTCCAATCATTTTTCTTGCTGTACTAACCATATTTTATCTATTTAAAAACCTTCATATATCTATAATCGAATATTTATCCAAAAAAAAATATATTATTTTTTTAATATGTAGTTTTTTTTTAGTCATTCTGTCTTTTTATACTGATTTGTATAAAAAGACTATATATATATCTTCTACTTACAGTATGGAATTAATTATTGGATTGATAATTTTACTCTTTTTTTATATGATATTTTTAAAAAACATTTATAATAAAACAATTAAACAAAATGAATTTATTAATAGTATTATAAAACAACAGACTCTTGAATTTCAAAAAATGTTAGAAAATGAAAAAGAAATACGTCAACTCAAACATAATATGAAACACATCTTATTATCTATATTAGATCAATACGAAAACAATCCTTATCAAATAAAAAAAACAGTGATAGAACACCTTCATTATCTTGATAATCAAGAAAAAATTATTAATACTGGTCATTCATGTTTAGACATTATTATTAGCTATTATATGCCTATTATAAAAGAAAAAAATATTGATATTATTACAAATTTCTTTCAAAATCAAAGTTTACTTAAAGACACAAACATTTACATTATATTAGGGAATATTTTGGAAAATGCAATTGAACACTGTAATGCTAAAACTAAAAATAAAATTATTATATATTCTACAATTCAAAATAATAATTATTATTTTCAAATAAAAAATACTATCGACCCTAATTCAAAAGTTTGTCTAAATACATCACAAAAAAAAGACAGTGGACATGGATATGGTATCGAAAGTATAAAAAAACTTGTTAAAAAAAATAATGGAAAAGTTAAATTTTACAACGATAGTATGTTTTTTTATGTTGAATTGTATTTACCTTTATAATATCATAAAGAAACATATATAATGGTAATTTGTTGTCCTGAAAGATAGTTCTTGCAAAAAGATAAACTTGATGTGAACACTGAGAACAAGTGTAGACATTGTTTCTACACTTGAGCAAAACAAAATAAACACAACCACATTCAGGGCAAACAACTTCTAAAGGGTAAAAGACATTTAAGAAAAAATTTCTGCAGATATATTCATTATTGAAGAAAAGCTTATTGAAAGTGATATGACTCATGATTTTTGATTTAGCCTTAGCACAGTTTATTGACGTAAACAATGACCTCCATAAATAATTGTCAATGTCATTATACATTAACCAAAAAATAATGATCGCTAAAACAGTAGAAAGACTCCAAAAAACGGAGTTAAAATAAAAAAGTATTACAATTAGATCAGATAGCCCATGAAAATTATTTCAACTCTAATTATTGAAATAAATATAAACTTTTAGATATAATGTGACCATATAATTAATAGTTTATTATTTAGATATACATACCTGTCCATATCCAATTATCACCTTATTTCTTAACGTATACTTCTTTTCTCTACATTCATCATTACTATTACCTTCTATTGTATAAACATATTGATTATCAGACGACTCTACAATACCTACATGATCAGGATCATTGTCATTGTTCCAATCAAAGAATATTAAATCTCCACCTTTGGGCTTATAATCCTTGTAAGCCCATTTTTTATTATCCTTGAACCATTGTATTCCATCTTCAACTCTAGAAAATTTCGGTATACAAGTATTCAAATCACCACTTTCGTTTGCGCACCAGCTTACAAAAATAGCACACCATTCCACATGAAAATCAAATCCATACCATTCCCAATATTTTCTTCCTCCAACATTGCCTACCTGTGATTTTGCTACTGCAACAATATCTCCATTTGCTATGTGATAATATCTCAAAACGTGTTCTACATAGTCAGGATCACCATAGACATCTACCTTTAGCTTTGCTTTCATTTCATCTGAAAACAGTTTTGCATTAGCTCTGGTATAACCTTCAAAATGCTCTAAAGCCCAATCAATATAACCATTTCCATAGTTATATCCTTGTAAAGCCAATGATATATTTTTCATATCAGATATACTTTTTACACTTGCTGTTTTTAAGCAATCTGACAAATAATGGACACCACAGTCAATCGAATATTCAACATCTTGAATTCCATCTGGTTGTTTAGCATATTTTTCATTATATGGACACTCTGATGATTGCATCGGGTCTAATCCCTTGCCACCACTTTCCTGCATCATCACTGCTTGAATAAGGGGAACATATTCAGAAACTTCATATTTTTCTGCATATCTTTCTATGATTTCTGTATATCCAAGAACTTCAGCCGAAACATACATTGTTCCATTTTCTACACTCGAATCATCTGATAATGCTGAAAAGACACCAATAAAAAGAACTATGACTATCAACAATATCAATCCTGTCCCTAAAGATATGATATTATTGACTTCTGTCACAGTTTTCTTGACTACACCAACTGTACCTTTAAAAATTTTAGCCGAGTGATGAGATGACTTTTCTATCGTAGAAAGAGAATCTTTGGTCTTTCTTATCTTGCTTTTTTGTTTGGCTATAAAAAAAGATTTCATTTGTTGATTATAATAATTTGATACATTCTCATTTGAAATCTTAGTATTGTCATTCTTTATTTTTATAACTTTTTGATCTGCTGGTTTTTCCATTTTTTTATTCACAATTAAATCTTTAGAATTATTATTTGTCTTTGCTTTTTTGAATTCATTGTTTTGTTCTTTATTCTGTTTTCTATTCTTTCTCTTCATGAATAACTTCTTATTATAACGAAAGCTCTGATATGCTGTTTTCTTTTCTCTATCCACTACTTTATTGACTGCATAGTTATTATCCTGCACTTCAACATTATTTTCTTCTTTTTTATGCCTTTTAAATTCAATACTATTTTTCTTGATGAAATGCTTAAGATTGTCATTCTTCTTATTTATTTTAATGGTATGATTCTTTTCTTTTGTCTTTATGTCTTTCATTTTTAGCTTCCTTTAAGTTAATTTTTAATTGTATCATTTCTAACACTCCCTCTCAATGATATGAAATTCAACATTCGTACATTTGTATGAAAAAGGCATTATGTTTATGATGTTACTGAGGTGATTGACAAATGGATAAATATTTAAAACAAATTTTTGATCTGTATCTAAACGATGAAATATATTCAAATCAAATTGCACACGATAAACAGTACATAGCTTTACTCGAAGAAATACATAACCTGCAGGAAAAAATAATAAAAAGTTTAAAATGTAATTCAAAAGATTCAAATATGGATTTATTAGTACAGAACCTATTCAATGCACATATGGAACTTTCCAATCTATACCGATACTATGATTTCGTAGAAGGATTTGCTCTTGGTACCCTCAATGGCATAAATTGCACAAAGCATGATGATAAAACTGTCTATAAAATAAATAAAATGATAAAAGATTTAATATTAGAAAACAAAAACATAGATTAAAAAAAGAGATTTCCAATTCCCTTAATCAGGAGAAAGAAACCTCTTTTTATTGTTATTGATGGCTAACGGATTGGTTCTTTATGAATAGTCTTTTCATCTTTTCGATGGTTTGATTGGTTTGATATAAGCTTCAGATGACTTCTGACCGATTCTCTTTTGAAATGATCAAGCTGATTTAACATCTTTGAGGTTTTCATAGCCATGCCTTTAACTAATTGATGAATAGAACGGGAAGATTTTTGCATAAAATTAAGTTTTGAAAAATCATTGCTTTCATGAACTGCTTTTTTCCCCATAAACAACAAACCAATATTCTTGATATTTCTTTTGGCATTTCTCACTTCAACAGTCATGGAATCAACTGTCTGAATCATATGGTTTGTTTTGCTTAATGCTTTTATAAAAGACTTCTGCAAACTCGTTAAAGCATCTTTGATATGCAGTAAATCAATAGTCTTAACAATTCCACTTTTGCCATGCTGTTTAAAAGATTGAATGCAGCCTTTCATTGAATTCGTTACATCTCTTTTTAGGTTGTTCAATTTATTCATGCTTATATCAACAACATCCTGTGTCTTATTTAATGTTGATTCCAATCTCATCTTCATTGTTGGATTTTGCATAGCATTCAACTGTTCCTTTATATCCCCTAATTCCTTGATAACCAATTCAAATTGTTTTTCCATTCTTTCAATATAATTAGTCAGGCCTTTTGTATTGTCATATTCCTTGTGTTGATCATTATCCAATAGCATTGACATATACTCTTTTACAATAGGATCATTCATAATAGGTAACTGCTTATCCATTATTTGTCACTTCCTTTCATTTCTCTATCCGATGGCTTTGTCGTCATTAATTTATATAATTCAGTATTCTTTGGAAACCTATTTACAAACGGAACAAGACTTCCTCCATGTCTAATCAATCCACAGCCCGGTTCTGCGTTGGTTATATAAGTTAACTGTTCATCACTGATATTCAACAATGTAGCAAGTTTTTCTCTATCCTGATATGCCTGATTCAACATCACAACAAACTCAGAATTTGATAACATTGTACTCGCCTGAACACTATCAAGCAGATACTCTACGTTTTGTGTAATGCCAATAGGGTATCCATCACGTTTTCTGAATTGTCGCCATGCTGAATTGAAGAAACTTGCACTTTCCTCATTTTCAAAGACAACATGAAATTCATCAATGATGATATGCGTTCTTTTCCCTTTTCTCCAATTATCATTGACTCGATTAATCATGGCATCTGTAATGACCAATAATCCCATTGTCTTCAGTTGCTTCCCTAATTTAAAAATATCATAGGAAACGATACGACTAGATGTGTTGACATTTGTTTCATGAGCAAATGCATCTAACGAACCATCAGTAAATAATTCAAGCTTCAGTGCCAGACTTCTTGCTTCTATTTCAGGCTGTTCTAGAAGTTTCTCTCGCAATGTTATAAGAGTTGGCACTTGCTTAGTTTGATAGTAATCCTGATAGACGAGTGTGACACATCTATCAATAATACTTCTTTCACTAGGCTTGACTCCATCTCTATCAAGCTGTTCAAATAATGACATAACAAATTGTGATTTGTCGCCAACAGGATTTCCACTATCTCCATATCCTTCATTCATATCCATTGCATTGATATGATTAGGACTTCCTGCAGCTATTTGAATGACTTCGCCACCTAATTCTTTGACAAGTAAAGAATATTCACCTTCTGGGTCACAAATGATAATATCGTCATCTGTTGACAATGCTATAAAGATAATCTGTTCCTTTGTCAAAAATGATTTTCCACTACCCGGTACACCTAATTGGAATGCGTTGGGATTCATCAGTTTTTCCTTATTACATAGAATAAGGTTATTTGTAATGGCATTCTGTCCAAACCATATTCCACCTTCATCAACTATCTCCTGTGCTCGAAATGGAATGAACACAGCGAGGCTCTCGGTAAGCAAAGTTCTTACAATATCCAGCTTGTTGATACCAATAGGCAATACACTCATGAGTCCATCAAGCTGACGACTGGCAAAGGCAAGAGGAGATAGCTCACACATATACTTTCTGGCAGTAGCCATTAATAGTTCTGAATCATTATCAAGTTCTTCTTTGGAATCAGCTAGATGAACCAGTGTCATACAGCCAAGCATCATTCTTTGGTCTCTGACTATCAGATCGTCGAGAAATTCCTTTGCTTCCTTGCGTTGATTTTCCATATCATAAGGTATCACAGCACTGAAATTGTTATTGGCATTCTGACGTCTTTGCCAGTTTGTAATATTGGTTTCGATTCCCAAAAGACGATTCTCAACTTCCTTAATAGCTTCATCAGTAGGAACAGTTATAATATCCATGCTATACATAAGATTTCTATTCAAGGAACAAAGTTCTGCAACAAATCCATCCTTAATATAGCTTGCATAATTGGACAGATATAGCACTCGTCCAAATTTATCTCCTAGCTTGAAATACTTGTTATGAAATTCTGGCTGATAGGGACAGATTGCATCCTTGAAATCATGTCCCTTATGCATGAAATCCTTAAAATCAAATTGAAAATTTTCTTCCATTCCATTTCGATAGAAATCATGCAATATCTTCAGTCTGTCTATTGCATTGAGCTCTTCCAGGGAAGAACCTAATTTTGAAAAATGTGATGAAAGCTCAACAGTCGTTCTTGAAAAGAAATTTCTTGCTTCATCTATATTATTTTTAAAAACAGTAATCGTTATATATTTTTCCTGTTTGATACTGTCCACTCCTGAAATTTTATCTAAAAGCATGTCATTATATTCCTTACGATATTTATCAAGATGATCTCCTTTTAGTGGTATCAGAATATGACTTTTGAATTCCTGTATATTAACCTTACGATTATTGATTGTAATCTTAGTTGTAGAGGAACTATCTAGTGAATTCAGCAATTCACTGTAATTCAAAAATATATTAATCTTTTCTTCCTTGGATGCGATAGAATAATTCACATCCTTGAAACGATAGGTTTTGGAATATTTATGACCAGAACAAAAAATACCATCTTTATAGATGGTATCAATATCAATGATGTCCTGTGCCCTTTTAGGCACTTTTATCTTGTCTTTGTTTTGTTTTCTTAATTTTTCGTAGCTTTTTATCATTTGGATTTATTGACTCCTTTCTTTGATTATCTATATAATCTTTCAATATTTCATAATATAGATTGTAGGGTCTAAAAACAAGCTGTCGATGACTCATTAAAAATGAGCGCCATGCGTTGATTAATATCTTTTCAAAATTCATACCCTGATATGAGACAAATCCTAATGCTGCAAATGGTATGGCAACAACAATACATAACCAGCTTGTCACTTCAAGACCCAATACATCTATAAACATAAAGTAGACTATAACTGCTACAAAACATGCCAATACAGAAAAAAAGCACTGTCTAAGAGTTAATCCCAAGACAATGCTTTCTGTATAATTTCTTATTTCTTTATTGATTTTAACTTCCATTTATACACCTTCTTACTACCAATTAAAATAAACATTACATTTTATAAGATTATGTTTAAATAAAAGAATTTCATTCATAGCATATCGATTCAATCTGATATATATCCATGAATTTTACCTTTATTCCATTTTCAAACAAAACATATCGTTCATAATCATCTATCTTTTTTACGACATCTGATATTTTCAGATATGTTCCACCACTTTTTCTGTTATCTTTTTTAAAATATGTCATGATGACCTTAGGAGAACTTTTAATGTGCTCTTTAATATCATTCAATTGATTATTAATTTCTAACAGCTGATACTCATCTAATTCTAGCTTCACATCCACTATTCTTGCCGTTTCATCAATGGCCTCCTGATGACCCGTAAGTGCAGCAAATGGTGAAAACTGAGCAGCACGATCTTGAATGGACATTCTAGGGTGAACCTTTGAAGTATGGTGTGGTAAATTGATAATATCGCTATAATCTCTGTTCATCATGCTTTATGTCCTCCAATCTGTTTATTTCTATCCTGCGTTGTTGCTCCTTCTTCTAAATCCATTGCTTTCAAAACACTGTTTTTTCCATACTTCTTCTTAATTTTATTAATGGCCATCTGTAACTGATGTTCCTCTTCAAGTTTTTCTTTTTCTTTTTTAAGACTTTCTGCATCATATTTTGAATAAGAAAAAATATCAATCTGATCATAAAATTCTTTATTCTTTATGCTTTGACCATCCACAAGATGATTTGCAGATATATTTAAGCGTCTTATAAATAATTTTCTATCTACAATTCTATCATATAGTTCTAAGACTTTTTCAGTTATCAATTTTGTAGACGAAGTCGGAAATTTCATATTTGCTGTTCCATGTGCATGCTTTGGAATTTTTCTGCCATACATATCTGTCTTTATTTCTCCAGTATATGAATGATTGATATTCTTGATATCATATCCAACCGTCAAAACTATCTGATCAGTTACGAGATTCTTATCAACAAGATCTAACGTTAACATATCGACCATTTCTTTCACAATCAGTCTTGCTCTATCATAAGTATATGGCTCATGCAACACCTGACCAGAACCAATACTCTTATCTCTTGGCTTATATTCCTTTATATCCTTTATTGTACATGGCTCATATCCCCAAGCATGATCGATAAGAAGCTCAGCATTCACACCAAATAGTTTGTAAAGAAGTTCCTCATTGTAATAATCCTTTTCATTCCCTAATGAACACCTTGCAATATCACCCATAGTATATAAATGGATTTTTTCTAACTTTTTCGCATAACCCTTACCTACTCTCCAAAAATCAGTAATGGGCGTATGATTCCACAAAAGTTGACGATATGACATTTCATCTAATTCGGCAATTCTAACGCCATCTTCATCTGGTTCAACATGCTTTGCTACAATATCCATAGCTACTTTACAGAGGTATAAATTTGTACCTATTCCAGCAGTTGCTGTTATGCCAGTTGTTGACAAAATATCCTTAATAATTGTTCTCGCAAGTTCATGAGCCGTCATTCTGTAATTCTTTAAATAATTGGTAACATCCAAAAAGACTTCATCAATCGAATAGACATGTATATCATCTTGTGAAACATATTTCAGGTATATATCATAAATTTTTGTACTATATTCAATATAATAAGCCATTCGTGGCGGTGCTGCGATAAATGAAACAAGCAAATTTGGATTATTTTTCAACTCTTCATCTCTGAATGATTTCTCTGTCAATTTTCTTCTTGCTTTTCTCTGTCTTTGGTCATTAACTTCTCTCACTTTTTGTATAACTTCATATAATCTAGCTCGACCGGAAATACCATATGCCTTAAGAGATGGAGATACGGCCAAACATATAGTTTTCTCAGTACGACTAGCATCTGCAACAACGAGATTTGTAGTAAGTGGATTGAGTCGACGCTCAACGCATTCTACAGAAGCATAAAACGATTTTAAATCAATAGCAATATACTTGCGTTCTTTAGACATTGGTATTCTCCTTTCGAAAAATGAATTACAATTATTCTTAACATATTTTCATTAAATATAAAATGATTTAGATAAATTATACAATCAAACCGTGAGATTGAAAAGGAAATTTACAAGCCCATCATATCCTTCACAACACGATCTGACATCTTAACAGTTCCAACTAAAACAAGCATATTAAAAACCGTTTCACCGATATATGTCCATAGCATGTTTATAGCAGATGCTGAACTGTCTATTACAGGTGGTGAAGCTGCAAACTGTGAAAAAATAATGCATGCTAGAACAATAATGGCACCTTCTAAACAGACCCCAATATAACTTTTTAAAAAAGTAACTGCTACAGACTGTGTATTTTCTGAAGCTGATGTTGACAGAGGTATGGGGCTTATTGCTGTATACATATACAATTTAAAGAATCTTCCATAGACTGTCAATATGAGTACAAAAGATAATATTGTTATGAATATTCCTCCAAGTAATGTCACTGCCCATACTGGTATGCTTTCCAGAAATCCACAATTTTCAACAGCTGTGATGATTTCTTCGGGAATCGTTGTCGTTGTCGCACTTCCAGCACTCACTGTAGACATAATCTTGGCTGTTATCCCCTGAACTATTTCAAAGACTTTCGTCATGATAGTCATTCCATATACAACAATCCCCCTCGCAATTGCAAATCTTAAAAACAATCGTAATGCATGTTCAGGGCGCTTGATTTCTGTAAGGTTTGTACAGGTTCTCACCATTCCAATAACAAAGAATAAGACAAGCAACGCCAGACCAATCGCTGTCAGTCCACCATGAATCTTGACAATGATTTCCCATATATGACCTCCCTTGAAGTCCTGAGGTGTCTGAGTGAGAAGCAGCCATATTTCTGCCATCTTCTCGTTCCAAGTGTTGATTGCATTGGTGAGATTGTCGATGATTCCACCCATTTATTTTCACCTCACTTTTTGTATTATTAAAATGCTTAACCACCGACAATCAGATTTAATATTTCTTTCGCAAATGTAATAATGATTCCTCCAGCTAGAGTCAAAAAACCGTTGGCACGTTGCGATGGATCATGGCTTTTCAAACTCAAACCAACCTGAACGACACCAAATCCCAATAAAATCATACCTATGGCTCTAATCAGGCTAAAAATAAAAGTTGATAGGTTATTGACAACAGTCAATGGATCTCCATCTGCAAGGACTGGAGTTGCTCCAAAGTTAAGAATTAATACACTTAAAACATATGCTAGAAATAAACTTCTTGCCTTTCTTGAGAATTTCATAAACTTCATATTTCTTTTTCCTCCCTTTTGTTTTTTACATATTAAAAAAGGTGCAGTTATGATTTTGTATCTAACTACACCTGAACAATGATATGTTAATCATTATCTATTAAGCAATTTCATCATCTTGAGATTGCTCTCCTTCTTTTTTTATAAGTTCTTCAAAATATTCTTCTATATCTTCATCTGAATAAAGTTCATAGTCTTCATCAGTTAGAAGAACATTCTGCCAGTCCTCAATCGCATATTTCACTTTTCCATGTTCATAAGACTTGGCTTTCCCATCCTTTGTATATTTTACATTGGGATGTTTCAATATATCATATTTCTTGTCAAAAATTGGTCGTTCACCACGTATAAATAACAATGAATAATCATTATCTAATAGTCGTACCTCATCAGGTGTCAGAAGTTCTCTTCCAGTCTGCTGATAATTTGTAGAATAGTTTCCATTCTTTCCACCTGATTTGACATAGGTATTTGTATCCAATGTTTCTTTCCCAAGATATTCACTAAGAAACTTATGAGTGGATTGTTCATTTCCACCCAGATAATATAAGCTATCACAATTCCCGATAATGCTTTCCCATGCATCTTTATACAATGCCTTTATCTGTGCAAGATTCTGAATAACGATTGATACAAATATCCTTCTCGAACGCATGGTACTCAGCAGTTTATCAAATTCATCAGGTAAGGCGACATTGGCGAACTCGTCCATTAAAAAGTGAACTGGAATGGGCAATTCACCACCATGAACAATGTCTGCCTGATAGTACAGCATCTGAAACAATTGAGTATAAAGCATTCCAATGATAAAGTTGAATGTTGAATCATTGTCAGGTATAACACAAAAGATTGCTGTCTTTCTTTCTCCTACTAGATTTAACTCAAGCTCATCAGTAGCTGTTAAGGAAGCAATGCTTTCAAGATTAAAAGCCGCTAATCTTACACCTACACTTATAAGAATTGATTTTGCTGTTTTACCTGCTGCCTGTTTATATATCTTATACTGCTTCAATGCTAGACTATTTGGATTTCTCAGTTCAAGTCTTTCAAACAGTTCATCTAAAGGACTCTGATAATCTTCATCATCTTCTCGTACATCAGCTGCTGCAATCATTTCCATGACCATAGTAAAATTCTGTTCATTCTTGGGTGCTTCATGCAATAAATAAAGACATAATGCCTCTAATAAGGCAGTTTCGGACTTTTCCCAAAAGGGGTCATTGGTTTGACTTCCCTTTGGGGTTGTATTTCTAATCAGATTGGTAATCAATTTCAGTACATCCTTATCATCATAAATATATTCAAAAGGATTGTAACAGTGTGATTTGGTCATATTAATCAAATCAACGACCTTGATAACATACCCTTTCTTTTCTAAAAGATAACCTGTATCTCTTAACAGCTCTCCTTTTGGATCAAGGCAAACAAAACTTGTATTGCACTGCATTAGATTTGGCTTTCCATAGAATCTTGTCTTTCCAGCTCCACTCCCACCAATGACGATTGTATTCAGATTACGTCTATGTTTTTTTCCATCAAGTCCAATACGAACATTCTGACTCAAAATTTTATTCTGTGAAAATGTCT
Organism: Massilimicrobiota sp. mt181; assembly: GCF_055420065.1. Lineage (NCBI taxonomy): Bacteria > Bacillati > Bacillota > Erysipelotrichia > Erysipelotrichales > Erysipelotrichaceae > Massiliimicrobium > Massilimicrobiota sp. mt181. The sequence goes on along the minus strand of NZ_JBVAYN010000018.1, from coordinate 30,480 downwards.
TATCGGCATATTTTTTATTGACGCTTCTATTGTTTGCCCATCTTGCTGAACCATATTCTTCCTGACGACGATAGTTTCTCTTATTAGAAAGATAGATTCCCATTCCACATACATAAACGACAATAAATAAACACATCGTTCTGAGACTGTCCTTACTCCATACAATAGAAAAAGGACTGTTCATTGCTTCGCTGATATATGGCAATGCATTCAACAGTCCTCCATCAATATAAGGTGCAATTTTAAGACTCAACCATACAACAAGTATGAAACCTATAATAAAAAGAACAAATCCATCATGATTATCTTTCCTCATAGATTTTCCTTGTTCCTTTCAAAGTATCAGCTCTAGCAGATTTTGCAATGATGGTTTCAATAAAATCATAGTTTTTATTTTCTCTGATCTGGTCATCTCTCAATTTTTTCAGTGCATTGATAATGATTCTTCTCTCACAGTCTGTGACACAGATACAGACAATTTTCTCCCTCGATGCAAATAGCCCCATCATCTACTCACATCATTTCTTTGATGTTTTTTCTCTTGCTGTGATTTATAGATTCCTCTGTCAATGCGTTCACTGACATCTTCACATAGGTTTTTAATATTTCCCAATTCCTGTTTAATATCCTTTGATTTCATTCCAGAAAAATAATGAACAACCTGATCTGCAAATCGTATATCACGAACAGGAACTCCGTACTTTTGACAAAGAATATAGGCAGAACTTTCAATAAAAAACTGATTGTTTTCACGGTTATAATCAGAATACTGTTTATCAAATTCCACATGACAGTATTCTCTTGCAAGTCCCTGAATCAACTGTTGAGGACTCAAGTTATTAGCATAATAGATACATTTGGCATCGGGCGAATAAAATACAGGCTCCCCACCTTCAAAAGTATCTAATTGCTGTAAAGATACTGGTGAATCATATGTCAGACCATTAATCATGTTTGCAACATTCATCTGTGGTGCATTATATAATGCTTCCTTTGTGTTGATCTGCGAAACATCAAATAAATACTTTGGATTATAGTTTGTACCATACGATCCATCTTCTCTTTGATATTCACCAGTGGGTTCTAGGACCTGTATACCCTTTTCACCTTTTTTAATATAGAGTTTGTTTTCACGCCAATGTTTGCCGTCCTTCAGCATCTTTGCATCAGGCTTCTGTGCCATAATCAAAAGAGCATTGGTCACTGTATAATCCAATCTTGCCATGAGATTTAAAAACTGCAGATATTTCTGTGGAGAAGAAACAACTTCACCAGACTGAACTTCTGCTAGTTTATACAGATGATTTCGTTTATATTTCATCTGTTTTGCATATTCCTCTTTAGATAATCTTGGCTGTTTTCTTTCATTTGATCTTTGAGCATTTTTATTTAGCATTGCATAAATATTTTCCATGAAATGTTACCTCACTTTCTTCTTGATTTTTTTCTTTTTGATATTCTTATGCTGACTCTGTTGTTTGACAGTCGTCTTCTTTTCTTGCTGTTTCTTGATTTCATTAAGTTCTTTTCTCACCGATAGACGCTTATCAATAATATTTGGTTCTTTTCCTGCTTTGACTGAGGTAGGCTCGAACGGATTGGCGTCCTTTGTCGTTCGAGCAGTAGTCGGGTTTTCAGAAAAACTCTTTTCTTCTTTCTTCATTGAATCCATTAATGATTTCACAAGTTTATCATGTTCATCATCATTTAATGTTGGTACATCCTTAAATGATTTGTCTTGTTTTGAAGATACATACTCATTGATTGCTTTTGTATCAATCGTAGCCAACTCAAACTTATCAACTATACGACTAATTTTTGATGCATCCTCTGCTCTTACCATAATGTCACATATCCCATCTATATTGTTCTTTTCTTTCAGGACACAATACATGACACCATAGCGTTTGGCCTCCTGACAGAAAACTTTTAAATCATTATGATGAATGGCAAAGACTTTCAATTCCTTTCCAGACTTCAGCATGGAATTAAGTCTTGCTTTTCCTTTGACTTTTTTCTTATCGGTTAAAATAGCATAAAGCATTGCCGCTAAAGATTTAGATGCCATACCACCAGCTTTGAGTGCAACATTGGCAGCAACTTCAATGCCTTGCAAGGTCATTCTTGTCATCTGATCAGCTGTTTCCCCACCTGTAGTCATTTTTTCACACTCCTTTTGTTGAAATTCAAATATTTAGAAATACAAAAAACGATGAATTGAATCATCGCTTAAGATTAAAAATTGATAAAACTGTATAGAAAAAGGTATGGCTCCGCATCAATCTGCACATCCCGCCACAAGAGGCAAGAAAACCATACCTATAAGAGTATACTCTCTTTCTAAACATAATATACCATTAATTCTGCATCATGTCAATCAATGACATAATACTATTCAATCGAATGATAATTCGTTAGAAGATAATATAATGTACTGTCTTTTTCATAAATATGATGACGTATAATACTACATATATTGTCTATAAATTGTAAACCATATTCTAAACGAGAATCCTGTTTGACAATAGATAAAACATTATTATTTTGTTTTATTGATTCGATTATTTTTAGTTCAAAATCAGTTTTATTAAATGTATCAAAAATGATATCAATTTCACAATCAATTTGTGAAACAATTTTATTCAATAACGAAATATAGACATTTTCCTTTTCTTGCTGATAAAACGATTTACTTTTTTTCTTATAAACAGCATAATAAATGGAATAATTCATTGTGCATATATGTTCAAGCATACACACTTTAATCCTTTGATATTTTTTATCTAGTATTACAGATTTAAATTCTGTAAAGATTTTTTCTTTATCTTTTGGAGAAATGTGAAAGTTCTTTACCTTCTTCTTGAATTTTTTAAATGTTGCATCTGTTTTTAATTTAGAATCTGTTAATAAACCTGCAACTATAAAGTAATCCTCACATTCTGTTTCATCAACAAATAATATCATTATATGGTTTCCTCTTTCTTGTTAATAGTCTTTTTATATTCTATCATTTATCGTTCTGTATTTCTATATAAGCTGTTGAATTGTGTATCATTTTGTCTTTCATTCATTGATTTCATAATTTCTCTTATCTTCAATGAACGATTTTTTATTCCCTCATAAAGCCTCACCTCCTTTCGTAATTCCTTGATTTCTTCAGAAAGACTATACACATCTCTTTGAAGTTTCTCTTTTGTATCAGGATTTTTACAACGTCTGATTTTGTTATAAATACATCTGCGTTCCTTAATAAGTGATTCCAGTCTATTCTTGACAGCTGATTCTTCTTTTTTTAGTTCATCAACTGTTTCAATTCTTTTTTTACACAATAGAGTTGCTTCCTTTGTTATTTGATCCATATATCTTAAATCCTCTCTCAATAAAAAATGCACTCTTCTTTTATGAGGTGCATTCTTGGGTAATATTCCCATTTCAAACATATAACGAACATACAGTGCACGAAAGCCTGTTATCTTTTTTGATTTTTTAACATTTCCCTGATAGTGATATATTTTAGGTTTGGCTTTTTGAACTACGTCTATAAACCCTATATCATTATTCAAAATGCGAAGCTTGATGTTTTCTTCACTGTATGATTCATCCTTGGTAAGCTTGTGAAGTCTAAAAAAAATTTCAGCACCCGGTGGTCTGATGGCTATATGCTTGACATCTGTTTTGACTTCATATCCCATTGATTTTAAATATCTAATGAATTGCGTAAATGTCATTGAATTGTTGATAGCTCTATCAACATCATCTATCATAAGTGTTCGCCTTGTAGGCATTTTTTCTTTTTCAGCCAGCCACTCACTATAGTGCTTTCCTTTCTTTGGATTATCAATAACACTCAAACGATATTTTCTACAGATTTCATCAGACAAACGTCTTAATCTATCATAATCCTTATGCTTGTTTAAAAATCTTTTATGTGTTGCCCAAGATACAGAGTTTACTACAAAATGATTATGATAATGCTCCTTATCTAAATGCGTTGTCACCAATACTTCAAATTCATCACCCCACATCTTTTGAGCAAGTTCAACACCAATAGCATGAGCCATTTCTGCCGTGACCTCTCCAGAGACAAATGACTGATATCCATGAAAGGCAAGAACACTATCTTCCTTATGTGCCGCCTTCTTTGTTTGAATCATCTGATCATACACATTGTAAGGACTGCAGTTGACACCACTAACATAGAATTGCTTTTCAGTTTTGAAATCATCTTCTACATATTCGATAACATTTTCAAGTCCCTGAAATTCATAGGCATTAAAATCCTTGTTTTCTGTTTTCATTGGATTAACAACATAATCAAGGACATCCTTCAAGCTATACTTAACAGCCCACATGGAAGTTGTTGCCACTATATATCCACCTCATCTTTTCTGTATTCACCATTGACATATAAAACATATTGAATCTGTTTTTGAAGCTCCTCAAAATTCTTTTTATATTTCATGACATCAATGGAGCCAGTCTTATAGGCAATCACTGCAATTTGATTAATGTTATTTCCTATCTTTCTTAATTGATAAATGGTTTCTTTTAAATCTGGATAAGGCTTTTCAGCTGGCACAATCTTTTGAATAATCAAACGAAGATATGCTTCTCTTGAAAGACCTGTTTTAGCGACTGCCACATTCAAATGATTTAATTCATCATCGCTTAACCTGATTTCTATTCTATTTTTTCTTTTCACTTTCATAATATCTACCACCCTGTATAATGCACATAATAATAACTCCACATAATGCTCCTAGTTCAAACACTCCCAACAATTTCAACCATTCCATCACTCTTCACTCCTTTCTTGGGGTATTAGGGGGATTTCCCCTAACAAGCCGACTTTTGATGGCAAAAGTCCTTGCTTGCTACTATTCAGGACATAGAGATAGATCTCTTTTATCAAGAATCTTAATTGACCATAAGAAAAATTTCTATCTAACATATTCATCTTTATTTTTTACTTTATCTATGACCTTAAAATCAGTAGCTACATAATTTTCTTCATTGAGAATGATTTCTTGATTATGGTATTTCTCTTTTAATTTTATGATAGCTTCCTGCTCATTTTCTGCTTCAATGATTTCCTGATACTGTAATGTTTCTGTAATTTCAACTTTATATTTAGCCATTATGTTTCATCTCCATTTCTTATATTTTCAAAAAAGGAATCAGTATTCTGTTCTAATTTTTCATATTGATTTTTAAGATTATTTAATTCTTTCAATCTTAAATTAATGACGTTGATTTCTTTATCTAACTGATTTCTTTTTTCAATTTTTAATTGTTTTTGTTGTTCTAATTTTTGAATTTCTTTTATGATTTTTTTAATCAAATCAACCATCTCCTCTCTAAATTTATACAAAAGAAAAAGCAACTTCTTTTTTAGAAATTGCTTCTACCTTTATACTCTAATCTTAAATAATCAGTTATTTTTCTACTAATTATAATAATTGTAGGCATATGTTCTTATTTTTTACATTGACTGTTACTTTACTAAAAAACAGTTCAACATTTTCTAGAAGATTTAATTCATCAACATAGGTATACACTTGATTTTGACAGCTTTGATAAATAAGTGTATTAATTTTCTTAACCTTTTTAACATCACTACAAGATTTAATATACCAATCATTAGTTAATAAAGGAGATGTTTTAAAAACTAAACAAATTTCCGTTGACAATGGAAAAATAATCATATTACAGTCTCCTTTTTTAAAAATAGAATATTTATAATGACTATCATCTACTTTTTTTAAAGTGCATATAGGAGAATCGCTTGTAATAAATGTTTCTTCCGTTTTATTTACCAAAACATCACAAGTCATTTCCCCTATGCACATCATCTTTGCATTATAGTTATCCAATTCTCCAATTTGTCTTATATGATGTACTTTAGCATCATCATTATCATGAATACCAATATCAATTTTTTTATTATTAAAATTTTTTATGCCATTATTTCCACAAATTTCATTAACTGCATTGTAAATTTTAATATACATATTTTTATACAATGGAGATCTCATATATTGAATTAAAATATATAAAATGATATATTTTCGAGTTTCAAAAAATTGTGAAAATGGAATAACTGTATTTATATTTTTTTCATTTAAAATATACTCTTTAAATTTTGAAAAAATATTACCCATAACAGATTCTAATTCTGAAAAAAATTTTTCCATATTGTTTGTATGAACATAATCCTCAAACTTTTTATTTTTAAAATCGATACCTTTAATCACTTCCTCTAACAGTGGAGAAGTTGGTTTATCTAAAGAAATATCGAAATAATCATTTTCACAAGCTACATTTCTAATCAACTGATTTTTTAAAATTTTATTTTCTTTTTTTAAAAATACATTTATTTTATCTTCATTTATGCAAAAGTATTTTAAATAAAACTGTGGAACATAATGTTGTTTCTTAGTGTAATTCATTAGGAGTCACCTCTAATAAATTATCTCACTATACCTTTACGAAAACAATATTTACCTTAACATTGTTTTTTTCATCATTGAATTATTCAACAATATCTCATTTATATCTTTAAACTTCTTTGGACTTCTGTCAAAAATCTCATATCTTCCATTTAAATGATGTTTAATCTTTTCACTTGTTTCATAACCTGCTCTATCATTATCAAGATGTAAAACGATTTCTTTTATTTGTTTATTGTTCATTAAAAAATGTTCTAATGCTATTGGCAATTCTGAATTTTCAATATTCTTTCCAAAATTTGATGCACCACCCAATGACAAATAGTTTTCATGATTCCAAGATCTGCCCTTTTGTTTTTCTAAAGTCTGAAATGACATTAAGTCAATTGGACTTTCAAACACATGAAGGACATCATTTGTTGCATTAACAAGTCTAAAACTATAGTGTTTATCACTTCCATACACATCTTTTTTCCAGTTATCATTGGTTGCTCTTTTAGATGCAAATCTTTCTTTACCTTTTTCATCATACCCTATAAAGAGTACTGAATGATCTTTTTGACATTCGTAGATATAGCCTCTTAGATAATAGAAATCGACAATATCTTTATCAATACATCTTTCATTGACTAAATAATTAAACATATTTTTTGATTGAGAACATACTTTTGGCAATTTAAAGTCACAAGATTGTTGCTTCATATGATATGCTTTTTGATAAACAGGTGGCTTTTCTGTGATGCATCTATATATCAAAAATGCAGCATCTAAAAAGGACATGTCACAAACTTTTATCAGATAATCCAATGCACTTTTTCCACCTATTCCTTTGGACCACCACATCCACATGCCATTAGTCATATGCAGACTATCATGTGTTCTTGTGACATAATCATTGTTTGATTTTCTTACAAGCTCATTAGGTTCATAATTTGATAAATAAGTTAATAGATCAATTTTTTTCACCATTGCTAGTTCTTCAGGCTTTAAATATTTTTTCATTTTCTTCCTCCCAATTATAAAAAGCCGATAAAATATATTATCAACTTTATCTTTCTAATGATATTGGTGTACGATATTTTTCTTCTGGAACTTCATCATCAAAAACTAAAGATTCCTTATCATCTTTTCCTCCAATATCAAGTTCTTTATCCAATTTTGATAATATTTTACTTAAACTTTGTAGTTCATCTTCTTTTTCAAAAGGCTTCTCCACTTCTTCCTTCGCATTCATAAACTGCTGATAAGTTTCATCATATAATGCTTTTTCTATTTCCAGTTTTTTAGGAATGGAATCTATAACATTATCAATACGGGTTATATTTCCATAGACATCATCACCTAATTCAACAGGATGACTCAAATGATTTTTTAAAGTTAAAATATGAATATTATGAAATGAATCATATCTTAACGACATTTCAAATCCTCGATAGTTCCCTATCATGATTTCCTCCTGAGATTTTAATTCCTGACATGCTAAAAGGATGGCTTGTCCTGCCTGTTTTTTATCATGAAATGTGATATCTTTAACAGTCATGTCAACAAATTCATTTTGATGAACAATTGATTCTATATCCTTTTTATAACCATGAATTCTTTCTTCGATAAGTTTGATTTTTTGAGGATAATACTTTACTATCCTATCTTCAAGCTCATATTTTTGTGAAAGATAATTGGCTTTAGCCAGTTTAAGCTTAGCCACTTTCGTATCTAGTTCCATCTTTTCCTTTACTTTAGGATTTCCACTAGCTAATGCTTTTATCTCAGCATAACTAAGTGAAGCTTCGTCGATATCTTCAGCAGAACGAACAGGGGATTTGCTCGTCATAATCTGACTAATAAACTTCTGTTTATTTTCAACAAGCTGATACAGATAAGCGTCAAATGTCCCTTCCGTTACATATCTATAAATATACACATCACTGTTTGTATTTCCCTGACGAATGATACGACCGGCTCTTTGTTCAAGGTCCGAAGGTCGCCACGGACAATCTAAATCATGACTAGCAACAAGCCTATCCTGAACATTTGTTCCTGCTCCCATCTTGCTTGTTGAACCGACAAGAATACGCACTTTCCCTTGTCTGACTTTAGAAAATAATTCTTTCTTTTTAATATCAGTTTTTGCATTATGGATATAGGCAATTTCATCATCAGGCACACCATTTTCAATGAGTTTTTTTCTTAATTCATCATATATATTGAACTCATTTACCTTTGGTGTAGACATATCACAGGAAATCAATTGTGTTGATCTTTGGCTTTTAGTTTCATGATAAATCTTTAAGACATTATCAATACATGCATTGACTTTACTATTTTCATATTCCGACAGTAATGGATTGATAAGCCTCTGATCTAATGCCAGTTTTCTTCCATCATTTGTGATTTTCAGCATATTATCTTCAGTAGGATCAACAGCACCTTCTCTTATCTTTTCAGCACGTTTTCCTAATGATTCAACAATCTCTTTTTGGATTTCACTAGGCTTGACGGAAACATTATGATAATGAGCCTTAGGTACTGGAAGATTAAGCATATCTGCAGTCTTTATATCGGCTACTTCTTTGAACATGTTAATCAATTCAGGCAGGTTAAAGAATTTCGCAAATCTTGTTTTCATACGATATCCCGTTCCCTCTGGTGCAAGTTCAATGGCTGAAACTGTTTCACCAAATGTACTTGCCCAACTATCAAAGTGCTGTAAATTGTGTTTGACAAGAGTTCCATATTGCAGGTATCTTTGCATTGTATACATTTCAGTCATTGAATTACTTATAGGCGTTCCGGTTGCAAAGACAATTCCCTTTCCACCAGTGATTTCATCTAAATAACGACACTTCATAAATAAGTCAGAAGATTTCTGTGCCTCAGTTTGAGCCAATCCTGATACATTTTTCATTTTTGTAAAAAGAAAAAGATTTTTATAATAATGAGCTTCATCAACAAAAAGACGATCAACACCCAATTCTTCAAAGGTGATCAAATCGTCTTTTCTGTCCTGATTATTCAGTTTTTCCATTTTAGCTTTTAATGATTTCTTTGTCCTTTCCATCTGCTTGATAGTAAATCTTTCTCCATTATTCGCCTTTAAATCCTGAATGCCACGAGTGATTTCCTCTATCTGATTTTCAATCGTCTGTATCTGTCTTTCAATAGACATCGGTATCTTTTCAAACTGTGAATGACCGACGATGACCGCATCATAATCACCTGTTGCAATGCGTGAAAACAGCTTTTTACGATTTCTTTTTTCAAAATCTCGTTTTGTTGTGACTAATATATTGGCACTTGGATATAATTGCAGAAATTCACTTCCCCACTGTTCAACAAGATGGTTGGGAACAACGAACATGGATTTATTGGACAACCCCAGTCGTTTGAGTTCCATACAGGCAGCCACCATTTCATATGTTTTTCCTGCACCAACTACGTGTGCAAGGAGTACATTATGACCATAAAGAATATGAGCAATGGCATCTTTTTGATGCTTTCTCAGTTCTATTTCAGGATTCATATTAGGAAAAGTTAGATGACTGCCATCATATTCACGAGGTCGAATACTGTTGAAATTTGTGTTATAGATTTTCGTCAGTCTATCTCGTCTTTCCATATCCTTCCATACCCATTCCACAAACGCTCCCTTGATAGAATCTTGTTTCTGTTGAGCAATCATTGTTTCTTTTTTATTAAGAACGGCAATTTTTTTACCATCATCATCGTATTCATAATCAAATATCTTTGTTGATTTTAAATTCAAACAATCCTCAATCAGTTTATAGCCACTCACTCGATGTGTTCCATAAGTCTTGTCTGCTTTGACATTATTTTTATCATAACTTTTACCACTGATATTCCATGCCCCAGTTACATTGGAATAGGTGACATTGATATAGTCACGATAATATGCAGATGTACCTAGAAGTTCATGTACAAACTGTGTATAAATACCTTCAGGTATCCATGTAGCTCCGAGCCTAACCTCAATTTCACTTGCACTTAAATCCTTTGGTAAAACTTTTTCCAGTGCTTGAACGTGTTTATGATATGTTGAATCAATTGCAACAGATAATCGTGCAATTTCCAATTTTTCACGTACATTCCCACTTAAATATTCATCAGCCGTGATGTATTCAGCTTTAGTATCACTATCTAAAACATGAGGTATTTTATAGATTACACCATCAAGTTCATCAATCATATCATCAATGGAGTGATTACATAGTTCACTCATATACTCAAGGTCAACTTTTCCTTTTTCTCCAAGTGATACCATCAATGCTTCACTTGCAGTGTCAACATGAGTAATATCGACTTTCTTTCTAATGGTACGTTTTGTAAACATATCAGCCTTGCTTTTGAGAGTTCCATCTTCATTAATATTTTCAAGCGAACACAACAAATAAAATGAACTATCATCTCGGAATGCAAGACTATTTGCACGACTATTGATAAGTCCATGTTTTGATGTAAAGCTATCATAGATTTCGTTTAAATAAAGCTGCTCAGCCTTAATTTCTTCCTCCGAGTAATCTTGACTCTGAAATTCAATTAAACGCCTCACAGACTCTCTAATAGCAATTAAACCGATAATTCTATTTTCTGCAGTTGATGAAACATCTACTTTGTTCATCATGCTATTGATACGATAATAGATTTCACCATCAACAACTGTATAGCTGAAGTTTCTAATATTTGGATCTGCTGGAATACTTTCAATAGTTTCATCTTCTGTTATATCATCTTCTAAGATATATTCATCCATTTTACCATGTATATTTTCTATTGCATTATTAATGGCATCTTTTAAAGAAATATCTTCATATGGGATAACTGTCAAATCTTCTCGACCATACATGCTTCTTGTCTTTTCAACTGTTCCAAGTATCATTTCAGGATGGTCAATAAAATATTGATTAATGATATGACCTTGCTCATCAAAACCGGTTGACATCCATGCATCTTCTTGAACAATTGCTCTTTCTCTTTTCTTCAAAAAGAGAATATCACTAACTGCTTTTGTATCATCGAATGCGCTATTCGGTAAACGGATAGCACCTATCAATTCACATCTTTCATTGATATACTTTCGAGCAGTGCTATTTTTCTTATCCATTGTATAACGTGATGTCACAAATGCAATCAATCCCCCTGGTCTTACTTTATCAATTGTTTTTGCAAAGAAATAATCATGAATGTTCAAATTTAATTTATCATATTGCTTATCTATGACCTTAAACTGTCCAAAAGGAACATTACCTATAGCAACATCAAAAAAGCTATCAGGAAGTTTGGATTTTTCATAACCCTCAACTGCAATATTGGCATTTTGATACAGCTGTTTAGCAATTCTACCCGTAATTGAATCCAATTCAACCCCATAAAGTCTAGACTCTTTCATATGATCAGGAATCATGCCAAAAAAATGACCTATACCACATGATGGTTCTAGAATATTCCCATAATGAAATCCCATCTTCTCTAGTACCTTATATATACCCTCAATCACAATGGGAGAAGTATAAAATGAAGACAATGTCGATTCTCTTGCCATCGCATATTCACCATCATTTAAAAGATTTTTAAGTTCCTCATATTCCTTTGACCATGAGGATTTAGATTCATCAAAAACATCCGAAAGTCCACCCCATCCAACATATTTTGCAAGAATCTCCTGTTCTTGTGATGTCGCAAGACGATTTTCTTTCTCCAAAGAAAAAAGCAACTTAATAGCTGCTACATTGTTTCTGTATCTTTCTTTTGGTGTACCTGCTCCTAAATGCTCATCTTTTATCTGATAATTAATACGTTCAGTTAAAATGACAGTTTTATCATTAGATTCATTTTCAACAATGGGTTCACCATAATTATCAATATATTCTTGAGGAATATCTGTATAAGTGATTTTTCCATTTTCATCAAATTCAATAGAATAAAGATTATCTTTTTCATGGCTTACATATAAACGCTTATATGCGAGATAATATCCTTTATCACGAACATTTTGAAGCCATGTAAGAGCATATTCTATCATATCTTCAACAGCTATGTCAGATGTTGAGTCCCATTCAATATTCATATCTTGATTATAATAATAAACTGGTTTAACAGTTTTATCATTTTGATCAATTGAAAATCTCATATGAGGATTCATGATTTCTATACCATTCGTTTCATAGAAATGATACATATCAAAAACTCCTTCATCACGATCATAACTCAATGACAAGGGATAGTCATTTTCGTTTTTTGTCTTTAATGTCAAAAATGGTGAACTTAAACTTAAAAATTCAGAATCAAGCTGACGAAAAGCCTCATATAACTTCATTTGTTTTTTCATATTTCGTTTAGAAAACGATATATCATTATATGTCCTATCTAAAAGTTCATTAATCATCTGCTCTCTAAAAATTGAATCAGTTGTATATAAATCATAGATATCAGGATCTGTGATATTGATTGAAGTCATAATATCAATCATTGCTTCACGAATAAATAGTTCTGCTTCATGTTCATCCGTATCACGCTCTTTTAATTGTGGATAATATTCACTTTTCTGTATCTTATCAACAAATATAGGAATATATTCATCAAAAAGCTGTTCGTTAGTTTCAAGATTATCTTCTTCGATTGCAACAAGTAATTTGTCATTAAGTGGGTTTTCTTTTAAGAGATTCTTGAAATCTTCTCTTGATAGATAATCAATAAATAAAGGAAACTCATCACTTTGAATAGCAACCTCATTTCCATCTTCGATGATGGTGTATTCATCCATTCCTTTATAAAAGGTATCTCCCACTTTCCAACGATAATCTTTCTTGACATTCTCATCTGAACTGTTTTCCACGACCATACCAGCTGGTTCATGATTTAACATTTTACGTTCGTATTCAAGCTGCTGTCCCATCTGCTCATGGAGAAACTCTGGATAGTGTCTCATTTCGTCCTTGCTAAGATAACGATTAGCAGCAACAAGCTCACTAATCCTTTTCGCAATTTTCTTCCAGTTGAGTGTTATCGCTATTTCTTCTTTGCCAATCTGTCGACTTCTAGAAAAGGTGATTCCTTTGCTGTCATGATTTATATTGATGAGACCTACTGCTGGTGCTGAGCCACCAGTTCCATATTCCTCTTTTAGAAATTTGGCATTTTCGCTTATTGATTGTTTTTTTAGCTTTTGTTGATAGATTCTGTATTTTCCATCTACGAAGCCACTGCCACGAACTAAGACACGATCAATCTCTTCTTGAGAAAAATAAATACCGTTTTTGAGCTGTTCCTCATTTTCATATATAGCTGTTTGCTGTTCTTCAATAGTTGGAATTTGAACACTAGGATCAAAATAGCGTGATAGAATCATGCCGTCTATTTCGCTTTCTACAAGGGACCAACTGTAATCGCTAGATGCTTTCTGGTTGTCATATGCTCCCATGTAGATATGTAGATGGGTTTCTTCTTTCTTGAATCCAAGAATGACACCATCCACTTCCATTTCTACAATCTGGTCAGGATAAAAGTCCTTTATGAACTGTATTCGTTTTTGCTGATCTTGTTCATTGCTTAAAAATTCAATAATTTCAGCAGAGCTTTTTTTAAATTCATTTTTATATGAAAACAGGTAATAATCTACATTTCTATTCATTGTTCCATTTTCATAAGTTACTTGAATAGATGACATTCTTTCCCATTTAGGAAGTAGATATTCATTGTTCTCAATTAATTTTGCGATTTCCAATTGCAGTTCAAAGAAAGATAAATGAGATTTGGATTTTTTATTTTGCCAGCTACCAGCCCATATATTAAGTCCATTACCATCTTTCTTATAGCCAATATAAGAAAAATCATTTCTTTCTGGATGTCTGAAAGTTTCCACTAAAGTATCATCATAACATTCTGCAAGATATTGAGTACGTTCATTATCATCGGTATGTTCCATAAAGAACTGCTGAATTTCTTCACGAGAATGTTGAAGTGAAACATCTTCACGTAATAACGCAGGTAAATCCTGCAAATCAAAAGGTGGTAAAGTATTTTCTTCTTCACCACCTAATTCTAAATCTAATTGTAGATTATCTCCTTGAGAATGATTTCCTCGACTTGTACCTTTAGATTGTTCATATGCTGTACCCATTCCATCTGATAAGTTTCTTTGTTCGGTGCTGGATGTTTCACTAACATCTGTTCCATCATTTTTTCCATCTTTGCCTGTGCTTGTTCCTCGACTTCCTTGAGATGTTTGTTCAATGTATTGCTTGCCCTCAAGGCGAACAGATGTGCCGGCTGATTGGTTTTGAGGTAATTCATTCTCAACATTGCGTATTTCCCTAATGGATTTTCCTCGTTCCCTATCTTGAGATTTGGAAACTGATAATCCCCTACTTGATTGTATGTGACTTCCTTCATATATAACACTCCCTTCATTATCACCATCATCTATATTTTGACTTATTTCTTTAGACTGTGCAAATGTACGATTTTCTGATTGTATCAATTTTCGTACCACTCGACCGATTTCACTTAATGCCACATCTGTTAAATCCTTATTGGCAGTTCCTAAAACACCAATAACATCAAATGTATCAAATAAAGATATAGCGTCGAAATCCCCCTTTTCAAAATAAAATATCGGGTCAATATCACTTCTTCTCATCAGACAGTATGCTATGGAGTTTTCAAGAATCTTTATAAATACTTTTTTAATTTCAAATACTTCCATATTCTCAAAAGAACTATTTTGATTATATTTTATGATCTGGTCTAAATAATCATCACCGTTATCTTTGACAAACATATGAGCTAATGATAAATATGCACTTCCTAAATCTTGCTTATTTTTTAAAATGCCATAACTATTCGACAATGATTCAATAACAGCATCATACATTGATTCGTTAATTGCCCATAGCTTTAGATTTTGGTGTTGTGGACTTCTTGTATCTGCAATATCAAAGACATATCTCAAACTAGAGTATTTTTTTGAATCATCTATTAATGCTATACCTTTAGCTCCTTTTTTAATCCACCTTTTCATTCGATTATTCCAATAATCAAATGTTGCACATGCTTTCGCATCTGGCTTTTGAGCATAAATTAAAAGCTGATCAGCAAAATCGTATTTAAACATATAAGAAGATGTATCTAAAAAGGACAACCATGATTTCTCATCTTTTACAACCATCTTTGTTGTTTCAGCTAACAAATCATTGATCATATCAAACTTATTCACTTTTGCACCTCCTTTTCTTTCTAAAACAAAAAAGAGATCTCAAATTATTTTGAAATCTCTCATATTCAAATCATTTTAAAAGAAAACATAAGAAACTAATGTCCCTTATGTTTTCTTTTTCTCTTTTGCTGTTTCAATTCAAACTTACGTTCATTATCAATCCTTTTTTGTTTATGGCTTTGAATCTTACGAACTTTTTTATTTTGTTCTTGTTGTAATTTTAAAGCCTGTTGAGATTGTGTGCCAATTCCTTTGTTTTGTAATTGTTTTTTTGCCTCTCTTAATTTTCTTTTAGGATTCTTATTTGTTTCCTTTTCGTTTGCTTCTACAGCTGGACTAAACTGCAAACTATTGTATTTTTTCATTACATATTCTTGAATTTCATAATCTTTTGGCTCTTTGCCAAATATAACCTTCGCAACAGAAAGTTTATTGTCACAGATTTGTTCAAAAACACCAACCCAAAAAGGATTCTCGAAATATACAGTGAGTTTACATTTTATACTATCCATAGTCATCCCTCCTTGTTAAATTTATATACAAAGAATGGACAACCCGGAGGGGCAGGTTACTTACCCTATGATTATAGGACGGCTGGGCTACCTACCAGCTCTAGCATTTATTCAATGCATTGCGTTTTTATCTTTGCTGTTTATATAATAAGATTTAATAACTCAATTATCAAGATTCTCTTTTATTTTTGATAACAATTATTAAAAATAATATATTCTTTTCTTCACTGAAAATTAGGATTTGCTATTATCTTATATATCTTTTATTTATATTTAAAATTAGTATTGATACTATTATTGTTACAATCAAAGTTATACAACAACTTAACAAACTATAATTAAATACAAATATTGCAGATAACCCATTTATTAAACAATGAGTTAATATACAAGGAAATACACCTTTCGATACCTTTCTTATTGTTGCCAAAGCATAGCATAAGGTTAAACACATTATTCCAAAAAGAAAATAGTTCATATTTGCATTTGCTGTTCCTATTATAAAAAATATTGGTAAATGCCATAACCACCAAATAATAGAAGTAAAGATTGTTGCTATATGAAATCCAAATTTCTTTTCCAATTCAGGTTGTAAAATCATTCTCCATCCAACTTCTTCATTTCCACCACCAAATAACATCATTGGTAAAATTACTATAAGCATAAATATAGGAGCACCAAATTTAAATCCATTTATTGCACACCCCAAAACATAATAAATCAATACAAATAAAATTACTAAAATATAAGTCCAAATATTATGTTTTATATCAAATATCTTTTTTAACCATTCTTTTAAATTCTTAACTTTGTTATTTCTCTTTAGTGATATATAAGAGGCAATAGTTGGAGAGAATCCCCCGATAATGTGCAAAATCCTTAAAAATATATTATTTATTGTCAAGTTAAATATTTGACTAATTAAAGCACAACCACCCCAAAATATTAGCATTATAACAAATGTTATTATTAAAAATTCTTTCACTAACTTTTTATTCATAAATACTCCTATCATCTCTACAAATTACTATTTATTAAACAAATCACTAAATTGTAATTTTAGTGAATAGTAACTTAATTTTCTTTTTTATTAAACATATGGCGTACTTTATCTATTCGATTATTTGGTCTACGTGATTGAATAACTGGTTCACAAGTAGCAATTTGATAATCTTTTAATTCTGTCAAAAAAACTGCTTGCCCATTTGTATATAGAGTTAAAGTATTACGATATTCATTAATACAACGTACAGGAATATGTCCTGTAAAAATAACTTCATCATTTTTTGATTGACTTGTTTCAATTATTGCACAATGTTTTTGTGCATCTTTATATGCACGAGAAAAGTATCCCTCTGGTGTAAAAAGTATAAACGAAAGATATGGCTCTAATAATTGCGTTCCCGCTTTTTTCAATGTTTGTTCAAGTACAATTGGGGCAAGAAAGCGAAAATCCGAGGGAGTACTAACAGGGCTATAATAAACACCATATTCAAAACATATTTTACAATCTGTCACTTTCCAACCATACAATCCTTGCTCCAGTCCATAATTAATACCTTCTCTTACTGCATTTTGAAAACTTTGATTTAAATAACCGAGTGAAACTTTGCTTTCGTACTGTATTCCAGTGCCAATTGGAAGTGGAGTTATTGATAATCCAATTGATGCCCAAAATGGATTTGGTGGTACTTCAATATGAATAGTATAATCTGCCTTTTGTAATGGCTTTTCCAAATAAATTACGGTTGGATCTTCGATTCTTATGTTTATGTGATATTTTTCAATCAACAGAGAACAGATAACTTCTAACTGCACTGTTCCTAAAAAAGAAATGATGATTTCATGTGTTATCGTATCAACATAATAACGTAAAAGAGGATCAGTATCTGCAATTTCTGTAAGAGCATCCAATAATTTTTCTCTCTCTTCTATTTTTATCGGTTCAATTCTTGTTCGTAGTATTGGTACAGTCTTGTCATTCCATACATTGCATGGCAAAATCTTTTCATTTCCTATAATATCGTTCAATCTTAATGTATTGTTAGGTATAATAAAAATATCTCCAGAACAAACTATTTTTGTCTGTATCATTTCCCCATTTGAAGGAATATATATTTCTGTAAGTTTCATTTTCTTTTTTTCTGGCAACATAATTGTATCTCGTAAGTGTAATGTTCCACTATAAAGACGCAAATAAACTAATCTTTGCTTATGGTCTGTATATTCAATTTTAAAAACTCTTCCACATAGTTCTGAATCATTCTCATTCATTTCAGAACAAAAAAGATTTGAAATAGCTTCGATAAGTTGTTGAGTCCCTATATTATTTCTAGCACTTCCATGGTATATAGGAAACAACGAACCTTTTTTAACACACCTATATTCTTCATACATTAATTCTTGTATAGTCAATTTTTCTCCTACAATATATTTTTCTAAAAGTTTATCATTTTTGGAAATTACAGGATCCCAATCATCTAAATCAATGATATTTTTAATTGATATTTCTGGAGTTAATGTTACATTTTGCATAACAATAATATCATTTGAAAGTTTTTCTTTGATATTTTGATAAATATTATTTAAGTTAATTCCATCCTGATCTATTTTATTTATAAAAATAATTGTTGGTATATTCATTTTTTGAAGTGCATGGAATAGTATTCGGGTTTGTGCTTGTACACCATCTTTAGCAGAAATTACTAAAATTGCTCCATCAAGAACAGATAAGGAACGATACACTTCTGTTATAAAATCTGTATGTCCAGGAGTATCTACAATATTGATTTTGTAGTCATTCCAATTAAAAGAAGTAACTGCTGCCTGAATTGTGATTCCACGCTGACGTTCTAAAAACATAGTATCTGTCCTTGTTGTTCCCTTATCTACACTGCCTAATTCTAAAATTGCTCCACTTGTATAAAGCAGACTTTCCGTTAAGGTCGTCTTTCCTGCATCTACATGAGCAAGAATACCAATGTTGATTATTTTCATGGAATTTCCCTCCCTACAAATTTATCTTTTAACTTAAAATCAATATTTGCTAATTTTGTTCTTTTAAACTATTCTCAAAATCAATTATCCACTTTTCTAATGTTTCTACTAATGCTAATTGTTGTTTGAACATTTGTTTTCCAACATTAGGAATATGTTGTCTATGAGAACGTCTTTCATTTAGTAATTCTTTTAATTCTAATATCTTTGATTTTATATTAGAAACAAGAATCTGTTTTTGTTCATCATCTACTAAATCTAAATTCGTGATAATAACATTAAAATCCAAATATAGACTAACATCAGAATTTGAAATATCATTCATAAGTTTATTAAAATAATCATTACCTTTGTTAGTAATAGTATATATTGCTTTATCTGGCATATTTCCCTCTTTCTCTTTATGGCTAACAATATATTCTTTTGATTCTAATTGTAATACTTTCTTATAAATAGACTGTTCACTAATTTTTACCCATCTTGGTATATTACGATATTCTATATTTTTTTTAATATCATAAGCACTTTGTGATTTTTGTTTAATAAGTCCTAATAATACCAAATCTATATTTGACATAATCTCTACTCCTTACTTAATATAATCTGTAACGCCAAGTCTATTTCCAAATGGATCTTCAAACTCGACTGCATTACCAGTTCCAATTTTAAAAGGCTCACTCAAAAATTTTATATCATTATTCAACATTTCTTTATAGAAGATTGCAACATCTTCTACTTCAAACCATATTGTAGGCTTTAAATTCTCAAATTTATTTTTGTCTTTTAAAATTATTGCAGGTTCTTCATTTCCAATATTATAAGCAACCATTCCCTTATCAGAGAAATCAAATTTCTTTTTTAACCCCAATATTTCCTCATAGTATCTTTTTGCTTCTTCCATATTATCTACAGGAAGAAAATAATTGTCATAATTTTTCATATATTTAATGTCCTCCTTTCTACTATAAACTACACTACTATATTTTATAGTAGTTATCGTTAAAAGTCAATATATAATAAAAAAATAGATTAGTTGCACTGAACTAATTTATTTGTATAACTGCCTGTCGTACAAAAAAGACTGTCATTACTGACAATCTTTTTGGTAAATTCTAATTTATCTAGTTTGATTATCTCATAAAAAAAATTTGTTTACAATATATATTAACGAACATAATTATTTTTACTGATAGGATATTTTCTGAAGTAATCATGAATCAAGATACTTTTAGAATCATTAAATAATATATCTTTAGTCTCATCTACATTTCTATATCCATGATGTAATACAATCTTCTTTGTAGTCAATATGGTTCCCCAAAAATTAACACGAATAGATTTTCCTATCATTGTAATTATTCCATCTTGATTATCATCACACTGACACTCATATTTGTATAACCCCTTAGGCAAATCTTTACTATCAATTCGATAGGGTGTGAATAAAGCAGGTTTATTGAAAATTGTTATTTCCTGAAATCTTATATTTTCCAGTTTTATCTTTTGTAGGTTGGGTATATTATTGTTTTTACTGTTCTTATAGAGTTGATATAGATTTCCTTGAATCAGCACGTCTTTGATCGAATGAACCTGCTGTGTTTTTATTAACACACTTAAATGTTTATCAAATCCTTTTTCATGTTTAAGGTATTGATATGCTCTAAATACGTCCATGATGTAATCATCTTTATCAATAATCTGAGCTAGATATTTTAAATTTTCGTTACTTTGATGTGTAAACTTGAATCTTACATGAATAAATTTAACATCATAAGGATAATATCCTAACTTGCGTAGGGAATTAGAAACATGATCATATCCTTTTGAAAGGTCAATATATACTTTTTTATCATCATTCTGTAATATCATCTTGAATGAATTTTCATCGCTCATATCTCTTTGTTCCTTTGATTGGCTTTGTTTTATTTCTTTCAAATTCAAGATGTTTGCTCATGATGACTTGACATCGCTCTCTATAATCCTTGAAAGCATCTGTGTAACTTGAAAAATAGTGACCAGCATAATATCCATATTTTCTGCTAGGTGTAGTATCCCATGTCACATAGGGAGATGGGGAAATAGAGCTATGTCCTAGAACAATCGCTCTACTCCCAATACTTGTTTCGGCAATAATTTTATATGGTCCATTTGCCTCCTGATAAAGATCAGAAATATCTATATGATCTGAACTATATAATGAAATGACTTGTGAAGTGATTTCATGTAGTTGGCAGTAGGATAGATATTTCTGAAGACCTTTCATGTGAGAAATATCTTCGCGCCAGTTATCAATAGTGCACCAGATGCCACAATGCTCGTCCAATGTCATATATTCTATCTCAAACCCATTTTCAAGATCATCCAATAGATAGTCCTCAATGTTATAGTCCCATTCAAGAATTTTCATATATTCTGATTTTCCTTGAATATTTTCACGAATGCATCTTATTTCATCAAGATTACTTTGAGATACAGCTATTGCCTGAAATCCAGTTGTACCATCTCCGTTTTTAAATGATAATACTTGACTGATGACCATATCAAATTCTTCCTTATCCCTTAATATTTGATAAGAGTTATTGATGAAATCTTTAACTACTTTCTTCATTTTCTGTTCTCCCGTCAAGAATCTTGTAGCATAGTTCATTTCTGAGTTCTAGGGAAGTTATCATACGATTGTTACTTTCTATAATGGTTTTGGCTAGCTCCTTAGATGATTCAAATGTGACTTCACCTAAAAAATCATGAATGAAATCTGGAAAATATCCACAGCTATAGTGAGATAAAAAAGTAGAAGTAAGACCAATTCCATAACAGAAAGACATATAATAAATGAGACCATCATCAAAAATATCAATGCTGTGATAATAATTGTCTATAAATCCCCATAATTCAATATGAAAGTCAATGGACATATAGATAATCTTATAACCCTTCTGCATTTGCTGGAGAACATACCCTTCAATACATTCTTTGAACAATTTTTTGTATTCTTGCTTTTCATAGCGAAGGTTTTGAATGGGAATTGATTTAGCTCTAGCTTTTGGGCGAAATAGAAAAGATTCATCTGGATTGATTTCATTTGAAATACCAGCTGTATAGTAATCTTTTCCATTGATTTCCTTGACAAGAACAAAATCAACATGTGGATACTCGTATAGATTTGAATTTCCTATTTCATTGAGGACATTTTCGAGATGTTCCACTCTGGTTTTAAAAATCATAATTTTCATTCCTTTCCTTGTTTAATTATTTAAAAGCAGGCAGCAATGATGCCACCTGCTTTTAAAATGGATTGTTATTGTTTATGTTTCATTTCAATGAGTTTTCTTTTTTGTCTTTTGACTTTGACATATATCTTGATACCTAAAAGAGCTATCATGATTGACAATGTAACTGTTGCAATCCATAGGGCATTATTCACTCATGTCACCATCTTTCTTTTTTGATTTTCTTGATATCACTAGGACTGCAATTCCTACCATTGCCATGACCGCTAGATATAATCCTGTTTGAGAATTGTCTCCAGTTTTCACAACAGTTGTCTTAGGTTGATCTTTCATAATGACTTTTTGAACTTCTCCAGTATCGGCAATAGTAAATTCCACATCATTGGCAACTTCATATCCTGCTGGGGCAAGATTTTCATGCAGGATATAAGTTTTTCCAACTTCTAAACCTTCAATTCGATGTGGCTCTTTCTTTGAAGTCCAAGTTTCAATAATCTGACCAGTTTCTTTATCAGCCAAAGTGAGTTTTGCACCTTCGATTTCCTTTTCGTTAGTTGCATCGACCTTTGAAATATCCACTTTAGTGATTTCATCTTTCATAGTCACTTTTGTTGGAATTCCATCAGCATTGACTGTAAAAGTGACATCTGAAGCAGTTGCATATCCCATTGGTGCCAAATCTTCATGAAGTGTATATTCTTCACCTATTAAAAGCCCTCTGATGATATGAGATTCTTTGCCTGAAACCCATTCTTCAACGACGTTGCCATCTTTATCTTTTAACGACAAATGAGCACCTTCTAATTCTTTTTCATCAGTTGCATCAACTTTAGAGATTTCAGTTGTTGTTTTTTCATTTTCTATATTGATTTCTTTTGTATAGATAATTTTATCACTGTGATCATAGCTTAAATCAATATCATAAACAGTATCGTTTGGTACATATCCTTCAAGAGTCTGAACTTCTTTCAATTCATATTTTCCTAATGGAAGATTTCCAATATGGATTTCTCCAAGTTCGTTGGTTACATATAATCCATTTTCAGAAATATCTACGGATACTTTATCACCAGCTTTATACAGTAATGAGTTTCTTCCATCAAGAGTATAAATATCTTCTTTTGCTGTTAATTCAAATGTAATACCACCTAATGGTTCTTTTGTATCTTTATCAGTTTTAAATAAATCTATCTGTCCATATGGAGCAATATTTGTGACATTGATTTCATGAGTATATGCCTTAGTTGTTGTATCTTCTGCCTTGAAGATAATGTCATGTACAGTTTCATCTAAAACATAACCTTCATTTGTCAATGTTTCTTTAAGTCGATATTCACCCATGAATAGATCGTCAATAATGATTTGTCCATTGACATCGGTTTTTCCTTTAGCAACAACTTCTCCTTTTTTGAAAAGAATAGAGCCATCTATTGCAGAAACAATATCATTTTTTGCAGTCAACAGATACTCAATATCTGTCATGGCTTTACCAGTTTCCTTATCTGTTTTATTGATGACAATTTTTCCTTTTGGCTGAGCATTAGCTATCTTTACAGTAAGAATAGGTGCTTTATCATCGTCTACGTCATAATCATATTGATTAGTGATTGTAAATGAAATTGGTTCTTCTAAAGCTAAAAATCCATCAGGAGTTTTCAATTCTTCAATGGTATATGTTCCTGCATCCAATTCTAATGGTAAAGTGACTTCTCCTAGTTCACCAAAAGGAACAGTTACCTGATTCTTTGAATTTGTTGTAAAAGTATCAATTTTTTGTCCAGCAACTTTTTGAACAACATAATTACCCTCGCTGTTCTTAATCTTGAAACTTGCACCATTTAAAGTGACTGTCTTTCCTGTTTCTTCATCAACTTTGACCAATCTGACTTGAGAAGTGAATGGTCTATTGTTGATATTAATAATCTTGATTTGTTCAATATCTTCATATTCGGTATAATCATCGGTAATTGAAATAGTAAAGTCTGGCGCAGTGATATAGTCCTTTGGAGTCTTTGTTTCTTTTACCAGATATTCTCCGTGAGGAAGATATGGAGTCGTGGCACGACCATTTTCGGCTGTTGTGATAATTGCATAAGTTGTCGCATTATCCCATCCAACATGATCAACTTCAGATTTTAATTTAAATGTAAATTCTGCACCCTGCAGTCCTTTTATGATGCCAGAAATTCCATCTTTTTCACCAGATTTGAATACCTGAATTTTTTGCATATTCACTCTGTTAGATGTTTTCTTTGATGAGGTCACCTTAGATACTGTTTGACCCTGATAGTCAAGTGAAACGTTGATAATAGAAGGATTTAAAACCAATGAATCATTTGATGATGTTTCCTTGATGTAAAAATCACCTAAAGGAAGATTGTCCCAAGTGATTTTTCCATCTTTATTTGTTTCCTTAGATGATACTAAAGCATCTTTTTCATAGTATGTTTTTGTACCAGCTTTATTTGTGATTCTTTCTTTGGCACGCAATTCGTAAGTATTGCCTTCCAATGTTGCATCACCAGTTAAGCCATTTGTTTTAGAAGAATCAATGGATTTTGTTAATTCTATCTTTCCAGTTGGTTCGTTATTGGTAAATTCAATAGAAGTTGTTTCATTTGGTTTTATTTCAAATGATTTTTCACTTACATTGATAAGATATCCATTAGCAGATTTTGTTTCTACTGCTTTGTATTCACCAGGAACTAATCTATCTAATTTGATTTTTCCATTTTTATCAGTTGTGTGTGTTTCGTCAAAATCATTTGGTCCAGTAATGCGATAAGATGTTTCAGCAATTGTAGATGTTTTATCATCATTGTATTTTGTTAGTACAAGCTTTCCAAACTGATTGACTGTCACTTTCATTGAAGTCTGCATGACATCATCAATTTTGAAACTTGCAACTGCCTGACAGTCATCAGCAGTATAATAAATGCTGACTCCAGTTTCACTTGCAGGAATGTCTTTCTTCAATACAATATTTGCTTTGGTAATAGATGATGTACCTTTTACAGTTAACGTATTTCCACTGATCTTAACATCTAGACCACCATCGTCTACAACTACCATATCTTCCAAGACACCTTTTGTATCAGTCAAGGTCAATGTTTTATCTGCATCAATGTTGTGTGTCTTATTGGCAAATGATGGAGCCACATAAAACTTATCAACATCAGCTAGAATTTCTTTCCACTTTTGCTGAACCTCTGCATAAGTGTAGGCTGTTGGGGTTCTCACCCACTCCAGATCATCTCTTTCATGAATTTCTCTCCAAAGAAGTCCCTGAGTGATTGCGTACCAATCCTTATCCGTTCTTCCTGCAACTTTCGTTCCATAGTAAGCTATCAAAGACAATCTCTTTGCCTTTTCTTCACTGATACCAATATCTTTATATGTTCCAGCTGTTACTTTCTTGTTGTTACGAAAAGTTGTAAAGTAATCTACACAGAATACAGGCTGATTGTCAACCAACAAGTATCCCTCTGTTCCATGTTCACTTCCATCGGTAGGATCAATAAGAATCCAATCCTTATATTGAATTGAACTGGTTGTTCCAGTTAATGCAAACGCATTTGTAACAAGTCCATTCATTAACATCATGACACTTGCTATACATAGAACTGATTTCTTTGCTATATTTTTTATTTTCTTTAACATTTTTCTTCTCCTCACATTTCAATTTTTTATATCAAAAAGAGGAACTTTTTCTGTTCCTCAATTTAAGCATGGCGATCTAATTTTGATTTTCATAGTCATTTCCTTTCCAACAAAAAAGACATCTCACTTTGAGATGCCTAATAATCTTGTTTATTCAGTTTCATATTATTCTAAATATGGTCTAATATTCTTTTCGATTTGTTCAACATTGTTTTCCTTCATTCTTTGCTTTTCCTCATTATCCCAAGTTAAAAACACTGCTAACCACACAACAAATAAAATAATTAACATTTTCTTCATATCACTCAGCTCCTATTTATTTTGATTAATATCTTTTATGTCTTCATTTTATACTGAGCACCTGTGAATAACAAATCTATGATTTTTCTGATTTTTTCGGGTTTCGATTCTTTCTTCTAACAGATTCACTTCCTTTTGTATTTCGTCTTACAAAACATCTATACACTTTATCAAACACTTTCTTTTTCTTCACAATATTCTCCTCTATTCTTTTTATAGATATAAGCAATATATCTTAAATACATATGTTGATTTCTTCCGTCAGGTTATATATACCCGTTAGGTTAGAAAGGGGTTCTTAGGGGAATACGCAGTCACGTTTCCACGCAAAAAAACAGACTCCCCCTTACAAGTCTGTTGGAATGACATGATTTACGATTTCTAAGGTCACATGTGTAACCATTAGCTATCTTTCATGTTCCTTACTTCTTTTTTTTGCCCAAGATTTTAACAATTTTAAAATCACTTCGCTTTTTTGTCTTGGTGTATAGTCTTTAGGAAAGTATTCATCAATATCCTCCATTTTAAAGGAAATCTTTTCTTTCTGATTGGCTTTAATTTCAGTCATAATTGAATAGATAACATTTTCATCCAATCTGTTTTCTTTTGATAATTCTTTCATTCTGATAGCTTGGGCATGACTTGGTGTTAAATCAAGTTCCTCAATGTATTTAACTACAAATTCCTGATTCTCTTTGGATAGATAAGATAATTCAACCGCCGGATTAAACGCTATTTTCTTTTTATCCTTTCTTAATCCATCAACCATGTCTCTTAATGGTTCAATCAGCTCTGTTAAGCGAATAAATCTTTGAACTTGATTTTTACTTTCACCAACTTCTTTTGCTAATAAATTCACTGAATAAATACCTTTTAACTTCTGCCCAAGTTGGGCAGAAGTTAAATCAGTTCTTTTTCCTTGATGCTTCATTGCTTCTAATTTCATCTTATAAGCAAAGCCTCGTTCTGTTGGCAATATCGTTTCTCGCTGAATATTTGAATCAACCATGATGATTGTTGCCTGCTCGTCAGTCAAGTCACGTACAATCGCTGGAACTGTGTCTAAACCATTCATTTCAGCGGCTTTCATCCTTCGATGTCCTGAAACCATTTCATAACCATTTCCGTCTTTAGAAGGTCTAACAAGAGTTGGTAAAAGTATTCCATTTTCAGTTACACTTTCTATCAGTTTCAGCATCTGCTCATCTTCTCTTACCTTAAATGGATGATTTTTAAACTCATGGATTTCATCAATTGGCAATTCCATGATTTTTTCTAATTTTGCTTCCTGACGTTGTTCCTCACTTGTAAACAAATCATCGTACGAAGGTATTCTTATGTCGTTTATGTTCTTTTTCGGCATTTAAGATAACCTCCTTTGTAAAAGCATTATATGCTTTGGTTGCTGAACCTTTTGGATCATACAAGAATATGCTCTGCCCTGTCCCTGTAGATTCGGCTGCTTTGGTACATCGTGGAATCGTCATATCAAACACTTTAATATGACTTCCAAAATTCTTCCTCACATCATTTGTAATTTTTTTTGAAAGGTTTGTTCTTTCGTTCGTCATGGTAATCAAAACACCTTCAATCTTTAAATCCTGATTGAGATTTCGTTTGACCATATTGATTGACTTTAATAAATCTGCCATACCTTCCACTCCATAGGGTTCAGCCTGAACAGTAATAATGACCTTATCTGAAGCAGTCAATGCATTGATAGGTAAATTGTCCAATGATGGATTGGTATCAATAACAATAAAATCATAATCATCCCTGACAGTATCAATAAATCTTTTCACAACAGTTTCACGACACATTGCACTCTCTAATGTTGCATTAATACTTGCAAGTGATATATTTGATGGAACAATGTCTACATTTTCATCGCTATGCAAAATAAGCTGTTCATTATCAATAGGAATGTCCTGAATAACAGATAAAATCACGTCCCTCATGGATAAAGGATATTGACTACTGTCATAATATCCAAATGCTTTTGTTGAATGACCTTGTGGATCCAAATCTACAAGTAGTACTTTTTTATCATGTAGTGCTAGGCATGCACTTAAACTTACAGATGTCATTGTTTTACCAACGCCACCCTTTTGATTAGCAATTGCAATGACTTCAGCCATATTTTTTCACCTCAGTCCATTTATATAACATTTTCAATCCTCCTTCCATTTTGCCAGAAGAAACTCTGGCTATGTAAAAAAGTCATCTCATATAACTAAGATGACTTGTCAGTAAAATATGTTTGTAAATATTTATCTTTCCATTTGCTTTTTCTTAGGCTTGTCATAATTCTTTATAGGAAGTTCCTTGCTTTTCAAATGTTCAAGCATTCTTTCCAAATCTTCCTGACTTTCAGCACCCACAACATAATCAAATACAAACTTTCCATTCTGTTCTGTTGGATGCACTGTACTGATAAATCTTTTTCCATTTTCAAGCGTAGAATATTCCTTTGGCAAATCATTATCAATCAAGTTTAGATTTCCTTTATAAAATAATACTATGGGTGGACAGTTCTTTGATTTAAAATATTCATGATAGTTATGACTCATGACAGTCACATACTTATGTTTAATCTGTTTTTTATACTCTCTAATAATTCCTTTATTAATAGTGATCTTTCATTCGAAAAGAAATAATTACCTTTCTATTGTATATTTTGCTTTTAAAAATGATAATAATAAAAAGATGTTAGTTCATTTTTACCAACATCAAACTTTAACATTATTTTTAATCATTCTTCGTTTTGTAGTACAATTAATATTCCAATTCTAAAAATATCAAATACTATTTTTATTATATTAACATAATGATTTATATCTATATTTTTAATACTTTATACTTCACAAAATATAGTTTTTTATTCTCCATCGATTTTTCGATAAATATATTTAAACACTAAAAAACTTTTTTGACAAAATATCAACATAGCAACTTAATAGATAATTCTTTTAATTAAACATATAGTAAAATCAAAGTATTTAATTGCTATAAATATGAAAGTTTTATAATTATTTATACTATAGAATGAAAAAATTCACTACAATTTTTTTATAATATAATGATTCCTCAGAATTTTATTGCAATGATGCTGTCGAAAGTTCTACACATTCTATTAAGCATTCTAAATTGTTGTTTCTTAACCAAAGTTTTACTTCATTTTCTTGTTTTGAATTCTTCACTTTAATATATAGTGTTAGTACAACTACATCAAATCTATTAAAAGCTTGTATCTTAATAATACCTAATACTAAGATTAATTATAAAAATTAATTAAATAATTTATATATAATGCTAAAATTCAGATAAAAAATCATCAAATTTTAATACAGCAAATCCATTAGATTTCATTTTATTATAAAATCTTTTATCCTCTGTTATTAATGTACATCCTTCCTTCACAGCTGTATCTGCTATTATAGCATCTTTTATATTACTTTTATTTTTATTAATAATTAAATTGTAGACATCACCTTCACCTAGACGACTATAACCTAATCTACTATGTCCTAGAACACATACACTATTTGGTATTAATTTTGCTCTCAAGTCTGCAAGCATTAAAATATTTGTTTTTCTTTTTTCAATATCTGGTATATCACATAATTCTTCTACCTGAATAGTAGTTATATAATATTCGTAAATTGTAGTAGATGATTTAATTTGATCAATAAAAGTTGGAAGCTTGTCAAATATATTTGAGTCAAACATTATTTTCATAGTTTTTCTCCTTTCATAATTATGAGATAATTATAAACTAATAATATAAATCTTTCAAAAACAATGAAGCACAATATCATTTATTTATAGTCAAAATAACGAATATATATTTATTCTCATCAATTTAACAGTAACAATATAATTTATTCTTATTTTTAACAATCAACTTCCTGAATCGCTAACAGATTTCGTCGACTGCTTACACGTTGCACACAAATCTTAATAATTATTTTGTATAAAGATTTACTGAGATTTGTTAGAACTTTTTAAAACTTAAATAGACTTATAATTTCATTTGGAAAATAGACAAACCGTTTCTATCGAAGAAGCTAGTAAATAATTAGCTTTATCCTAATTACAACGAA